>CAZMDV010000184.1:2719-5624 GCA_964564875.1 uncultured Salinivenus sp. | reverse complement strand
TAGCAAGGTCGGGACGAACGACATTCCGGGGTGGCCGTCAGCACATATCGGAGGCGAGTGCTGGCAGCGTCTCGAGACGTACGAGAAGCACGCCCCCATCTACCACGTCGGAAACGTATCGACACCGATCTAGATGCTGCACGGCACCGAAGACGAGCGCGCGCCGCCCTCACAGGGCCGGGAGTTTTACCGGACCCTGGGCCGGTGGGGACTCGAGACCGAGGTGGGCCTATACCCGCGCATCCCGCACGGAGCCCGGGAGCCGAATCTCAGGGTGAACGTTGCGCCCCGCCTCATCGACCGGTTGGACCAGCCCCTCGGGTGGGCGTCGGGACACGCTTCGGACGCGGGCTCAGCCGAACAGGAGGTCGTCAGCCGGAGATCTCCGGAAGACAGATCCGAGCCTACTCCGTCAATCGCAGGGGCGAGCGGCGCCATGCCCCCTTCCTACCGTCCAAACCGATCAGCCAGCTCTTCCATCGACAGCTTCACGATCGTGGGCGTGCCGGTCGGATCGGCGTACGGCATCTCGCAGTCGAACAGGTCGTCCAGGAGGGCCCGGCGCTCGTCTTCCGACAGCGGTTGCCCCCGCGCCACGGCGCTGCGCTGGGCCATCGTTTTGGCGAGGTGTGAGCGGCGCTCGTCGTCCACCGCGCCTTGAGCGGACGTGTATTGCTCCAGAATCTCCTCCAGGATTGCGTCCTCGTCGCCGTCGGGCACGCCGGCGGGCACGCCGCGGACCGAGACGGTGCGGCCGCTGAGTCGTTCCAGCTCGAAGCCCAGGGCCTCCAGGTCGTCGCGGAGCTCTTCCAACAGGTCCACCTCGGCGGGCGACAGGTCGATGGTGTGTGGGAAGAGCAGGCGCTGCGACTCGCCGCACTGCTGCTGGAGGTGCACCTGGGCCCGCTCGTAGAGCACGCGGAGGTGCGCCGCCCGCTGGTCCACGATCATCATGCCGGTGTCGGTCGGCGTCACGATGTAGGTGTCGTGCAGTCCCCACACCGGTCGCCGATCTCGGGCACTCATCTCCTCGGCGTCCGGGTCGGACTCCGGATCATCTCGGTCCGGAATCGGGGCCGAGGGCGTCGTTTCGTCCGGGGGCGAATTGTCCGGCGCCGCCTCCGGCGGGCGGTACAGGATGTCGGACTGATCGCCGGGGGCCACGGAGGGGCCGGTCTCCTCATCCCCCGACGACCGCGAGGGGGGCGGTTGGGCCGATGATTGATCCGTCGTCGAAGCGTCGTCGGATGACCGGTGCGGCTGGAACGAGGTGGGCGTCGACCGACCCGAGCTTCCCTCCGGCGCCGGGGAGGACGGGGAGCCTCCCTCCCCGGAGCGACTCTCGCCCTCTGCCGAGCCGTCCGTACCGTCCGCGCTGGTCTCCCCCTCCCCGTCGAGTTGCGGCGACACGTGGACCCGCCCGAGGGCCTCGCGCACCGCGCTTCGGAGGAACGCGTAGATGCCGCTCTGGTCATCGAACTTGACCTCCGCCTTCTGTGGATGCACATTCACGTCCACCCGCTGCGGATCCATGGTGAGGAAGAGCGCGAAGAACGGAAAGGCTCCGTCCGGCACCAGTTCGCCGTATGCTTTCTTGACGGCGTGGCTCAGGTAGCGGTCGGTCACGGCCCGGCCGTTGACGAACAGAAACTGCTCCCCCCGCGTCTTGCGGTGAAACGACGGCGCCCCCACGAAGCCACGCACCGTAAGGTCGCTCGACGAGTCCTCGACCGGGACCAGTTCCCCCTCGTGCTCGTCGCCGAGGAGGCCGAGGATGCGAGTCCGCGTGGCCGCGTGCCAGTCGTCGTTCGGGGCCGCGGGCAGGTCGTAATGCTCGTGCCCGTCGTGCTCCAGCCGAACGGCGGTGTCCGGGTGGGCGAGGGCCAGGGACTGGACCGTCTCGGTGAGGTGCTTCAGCTCGGTGGCCGGCGTCTTCAGAAAGTTGCGCCGGGCCGGGACGTTGTAGAACAAATTTCGCACCGCCACCGACGTGCCGTCCGGGATCGCACAGGGGCGTTTTTCGACCTGCTCGCTCCCCTCCACCCGCACCAGCGTCCCCGCCTCATCCTCCACCCGCTTCGTCTTGAGCGTCACCTGCGCCACGGCGGCAATCGACGCGAGCGCCTCTCCCCGAAAGCCGAGCGTCCGGATGCGCTCCAGGTCACCGACCGAGCGGATCTTGCTCGTCGCGTGCCGCTCGAAGCAGCGCTCGGCATCGTCGGGGCCCATGCCGCACCCGTCATCGACCACCTGGACGAGCGTACTGCCGGCATCTTTCAGAAGCACCTCGACGGACGAGGCCCCCGCATCGAGCGAGTTTTCCATCAGCTCCTTCGCCACTGAGGCAGGCCGCTGGACCACCTCGCCCGCCGCAATCTGGTTGGCGAGGCGGTCAGACATCACTTCAATGAGGCCCTCGGTCGTGGTGGTCTCGTCAGCCACAGGACGGACAAGTTGGTGGAGCTACAGCGAGTAGTAGAGAAGCAGGGTGAGAAACAGAAGCGCCAGGAAGAACAGCAGGCTGAGCGGACGATTCTGTGCCTGGCGGGCGCGGCGGGATTTCATCCGACGCTTGATGTCGCGGTCGTCGTCCCCCTCCGGATCGTAGTGCCGGGGCTCATAATCGAACGACCGGGGGCCGCGCCCCGCACTGAAGAGGCCCATCTTCGCATCGGCTCGTTAATGGAGAGTTACGCATCAAAATTAACTCTGCGGTCGGAGCCGTCGTTCCTCTCGGCGTGGCAGGCAGCCCGTCCGGCCTTCGACGTGGGGTCGGTTCGATTGGCCGAAAAATGCCAACCTCCCTGAAAGCGTATTGCGCATTTCGTAATGCGTAAAGGCGTCCCGAATACGCAACACGCACTACGCAGCTCCCCAAGTTGCCTGCACTGCTCCGTCCCGTCCA
>CAZMDV010000184.1:0-2619 GCA_964564875.1 uncultured Salinivenus sp. | reverse complement strand
ACGCAACACGCACTACGCAGCTCCCCAAGTTGCCTGCACTGCTCCGTCCCGTCCATCCCTCCTAGAACAGCCCAGCAACCAAATGGAGGTACAACACAATGAGCGGCGCCGCCACCGCCATGGCGTCGAATCGGTCGAGCACCCCCCCGTGGCCCGGCAGCAGCTGACTCGAGTCGTCCACCTCCACCGATCGTTTGAGGGTGCTTTCCAGCAGGTCCCCCAGCTGGCTCACCCCGCCCCCGATCCCAATCAGGGCCACGACATGGAGCCACGACAGGAGGTCCACGAGCGTCACCTTCAGGAGGAGGCCCACGACCAGGGCCGCCCCCAGGCCGCCGAGGGTGCCCTCCCACGTCTTGTTCGGGGAGATGGTCGGGGCAAGGGGACGGCGGCCCAGCGTGCGCCCTACGTAGTATGCCGCAATGTCTGTGGCCCACACGAGCAGTAGGGTGAAGAGGACCAGTTGAAACGCCCCTCCGTCGCTCACGGCTGTGCTCCGCACTTCGCGAAGCCACACGAGACTGCTGAGCAGGGCGGTTGGGTAGACGATTCCGGCAATCGTGACGGCGAAGCTGACCAAAAACTGCTTCTGCGGAAGGAGGAGAGGTGCGGCCGTCACGAAGAGTAGCAGGGCCGCCGCCCCGAGGGGCCAGAGGGCCGGGCGCAGGAAGGTGGCCACGAGAAGAGCCCCCAGCACAAATCCGCCGACCCGGTGGGGCTGCGCCCCCACCTGACGAGCCATCATGTACAGCTCACGCTGCCCCAACAGCCCGATGACGGCAATGAGCCCGGCAAACGCCCATCCGCCCAGATACGCCAGCACCAGGACGACGGGGGCCGCCAGCAGTGCCGTGATGACCCGGCGGAGATTGTTGCTCACGGGTCCACAGTGTTCTCCACTCAACTCGTCGACAGCCTCGTCCGTCACGAGGACTCGTCCGTCTCGTCCTCCTCGTCCGGCGGCCCGAGGTCCATGTGCTCGTGGCCCGAGTCGAGTTTTGAATCCTCCTCGGGCGTATTGGCGGGGGGGGCCTCAGGATCGGCCCCGAGGGCGGCATCCTCCAGCTCGTCCTCGGAGAGCTGCTCCTCCAAGAGCGAGACCGCGCGGTCGGCCTGTTCTGGAGGCACCATCACATGGACCGACGCGAGGTCGCCCACCGTCAGGTTGAAGGCGTGATCGCGTTGCGTGAGCACCACGGCCGGCACGCCACTGTCGTCGAGCCGATCCCGAACGAGGTCGGCCTCGTAGTCAGTGCTCGTTCGGAAGACGCTGACCCAGTCCTCGTGCTTGCTCATGGATAGCGGTCGATGATTGTGCACAAAGAATAATGAGCGGACGCCCCGACCGCGATCCTGTGACCTGCCGGCCACCGCCCAGAAGGATTCGGGGCCACCGGTGGCCGACCTCCTGGCAGCGGGCCTCCGGGGAGGTCATTCCTGCTGCACGTGCGGCGCGAGGGAATGCATAAGGTAAAGAACACTGGCGACAATGACGAACCCCAGAAGCACCCAGTACCACGCTACCGAGGCGCGTTCGAGCATCTGGAGGTCGTATTCTGGACGTGCCGTCACGTACCGGGCGCCGATCACGGCAATGCCGTTGTGTGCCACGTGTACCCCCATGGCCGGAATCAGGCTGCCGGTCCGCCACACCAGATAGGCCATGTACAGGCCCAGTACAATCAGCGGCAGGAGTTGCGAGGGCCGAAGGTGATAGAGCCCAAACATTCCTCCCGCCAGAATGATGCCGCCGGCCGGCCCTGCGGCCCGTTCGAACTGGCGCTGCGCATAGCCCCGAAACAAGAGCTCCTCGCAGACGCCGGGCACCAGAGCCAGCATGGTCACGTTGAACACAAGGCCCATCTCGCTCTCAAGGACCTGCCGGATGAGCTCGAGCTGCGACTGCTCGACCAGTCGCGCCGATTCGGGAAGGGGTAGTTGCCGGTTGAGTTCTGCGAGCCACTGCGTGACGGGCTGCAGACCGACGACCCCAATCAGCGCTAGGACCAGGAGGCGTCCGTCGACCCCCCGGAGGCGGAGGTATTCTACCCACTTGGAGGAATGGAGCCGGGCCGCCAGCAGGGTCGGGATTGCCAGAGCCATGATCTGCCCGATGCTGTTGCTCAGGACGAGCTCCCGGGTGTAGGTTGCCATCAACCGCTCCGGGTTGCTAAGGGCCTCCATCGACAGCCCACCCTCGGCCATTGCAATCTGCGTGACCAGAATGGCGGGCGTTAAGATGAACTGGAACAGGATGAACGCCGCCCCGAGGCCCAAAAGGCCCGTCAGGAAGCTCAGGGTGGTCCGGTCGACCGACGACCGTTCGAGGGGCCCGTTCAGCGGAAGATGCCCCCGGCGGCTCCAGGGGTCGAATAGGGTCGGTCCACCACCGGGCACAGGAGAAGTCGAGGCCACGGGATCGGAAGCGTCGGGATAAGAGATGGAACGAGGGGTTGAAAGTACAGAATCCCCTGCTGTTTGTCCCTTCGCGGATTCTTCGTAGGAACATTTTGGGGCTCGCGTCGAACCATGGTATTGCCGTTTGTGAAATCTATGGCCTGCGCCTCGCGCTCGTAGCTCAGTCGGACAGAGCATCGGTTTCCGGTACCGAAGGCCGGG
>CAZMDV010000183.1:0-5629 GCA_964564875.1 uncultured Salinivenus sp. | reverse complement strand
ACTACGTTGATCTTGTGTTCTGCCACCGGCCGGACCTCGAAACGCCTATTGATGAGACGGTCCGCGCCATGAGCTATCTCGTGGACCACGGGTACGCGTTCTACTGGGGCACGAGCGAATGGAGCGCCCAGCAAATCCGTCGTGCCCACGAGGTGGCCCGCCGCGAGCATCTGGTGCCCCCCACCATGGAGCAGCCGCAGTACAACATGTTTCACCGGGAGCGGGTGGAGCGCGAGTACGCCCCGCTATACGAGGACATTGGACTGGGCACAACGACCTGGAGCCCGCTCGCCAGTGGCCTTCTCACCGGAAAATACAACGACGGAATCCCGGATGACAGCCGGCTCGCTACCGAAGGCTACGAGTGGCTGCAAGATCAGGTCCTCCTCGAAGAGCGACTCGACAGGGTCAGTCGGCTATCGGCGGTGGCCACGGATCTCGATTGCACGACGGCACAGCTGGCTCTGGCCTGGTGCCTCCGCAACGACGACGTGAGCACCGTCATTACAGGGGCCTCGAAACCGCACCAGGTCGAAGAGAACATGCAGGCCCTCGACGTGGTCAATCGGATTGACGCAGAGACCGAGGAGCACCTCGAATCGATCCTCGACACCGAACCTGACGCCCCGCCCAACTTCCGCAACCAGTAGCGCTGCCGGATCGGGGACGCGGCGCTGCACGGCCCTCTGCTGAACGCTCAGAACGGAGTGTGCTACACGTGAACGACATGTGGGGCCGCCTTAAAAGCCAGAAATAGGTCCGATTGTCGTCCCAAACTCGTATGGGACCCATCCGATTGGACGGAGAGGCCTCTACAATCTTCAGATGGGCACACGACGGCGGTCGGTGCAACGGAGGAGGTATTATTCCGTCAATAAGAGCTTATTCCTGGAGCTTGCATACACCTCACACCATAGCACAGGCCATGCTCAGTGGTTTGACTCGATAACCCAGGACGATTTCTCCGCCCGCACGGAAAGCGGATCGCCGAAAAATTGACTGATGACGGCGGCGTTGGTGTGAAAGTGTGGCGTCAGTGTGCTGGCCCGGAATTGCCCGCCGCCCATGACGAGCGGAAGGAGGAGTTGGTCGGCCAGATGGGCACCCACGGGGGCGTCGGCCTCAAGGTAGGTCCGAGCCGCCTGTGCGGCGGCCTGAGCTACGGACTCGGCGGGGCGGCCTTTTTCACCGATCGCGCTCACCACCTCGGTCACGTGCTCGAACTGAAGCTCGATTAGAAGCGCGTTTCCCGCCCCCCGCGTCGAGGGGGTATCCACAATCTCCTCGTCTACCCCGCCGGGCAGATGCTCGCGGAGCGTCTCCAGCTCACGCTCGGCGATGTGCCGGGGCAGATTAGCCAGGAGGACGCGGGCCCGCCGCCGCTGCTCGCGACCCCGATGGGTCAGATCGAGGGGATCGAGGTGGGCCATGGGGGTCACTTCGAGTGAGCACTGGCCGCCGCCCTTCGGATAAAAGCCGGGGCGGTCCGTCTCGGCCCGACACACCGGCCCCATCCGTTCGACAATGGGCAGAAACGCCCGCGCGAAGAACTCGAAGGGTGGGGCTGAGCGCACGTGGGTGCCCCCGACGACCGTGACGCGGGAGGATCGCTGCGCCGTAAGGAGTGGGGGGAGCAAGGTCTGAAGTACCAGTACGGCACTCCCCGCCGTGCCCACGTCGAAGTGGTACGTACCGGGCTGTACTGCCTCAGGGTCAAAGGTGACGGTGGTGCTCCCCACCGATGCCCCGGACACCGTCGCGTCACTGATCGCCGCCGCGGCCTCGATGGCGGTCTTGTGTTGGGGACGCAGGCCTGACGGATCGCGCCCGACCCGGATGTGGCGCAGCAGGAGGGGTTGTTGCTTCAGCATCGAGAGCGCAAGCGCCGTGCGCGGGATCTGCCCCCCACCCTCTCCCATGGAGCCATCAATCTCGATCATAGAATCGAGGCTGCTCGTGCCACCACCAGACACCGGGGTCCGCCAGCGGGGGCATCGCGAATTCCACCGGAGCAAGACAGGCCTAAGCGGTGGGAATCTGCTCGACGTCAGCTATGTCGCCTCCCGCCTTCAGCCGATAGGACGCCCCGGCGCGAACGAGAGTCGGTGCCGAGCAGTCGATTGTGTAGGTGTCCTCCGTTTCGAGGATTTCCACGAGAAGCAAAATCGGAATTCCGTCCTCCTCCAGGTCACTGAGCCGGTTGGACAGAAACTGGTCGTTGAAGCGGGCATCGGCCTGTGCATTTTCGCCGCTAACCTCAAGATGACCCGTCGTAAAGCCGTGGAGCGGCCGAAACGCCTCGTCTCGGGCCTGCGATTGCCACTGCACGTCGGTGAGCAGGTATTCGCCGTCGGGAAGGTCGGTCATGATCAACCACTGTCGGATGGGAAGAGCGTACGGTGTGCGCCGCCGACCGGGGACGGCGGGCGGCATTATTGGAAATGGTACACTGGGCGTCGTCGGGCCTGCGAGGGAGTCCTACGCCGATAAAATTCGGAAGTTGCGCCCGACACACGGGTGCTGACCGGCGCTCACGCAGAGCTCATTTGCCGGCTGTAGGCCTGGGAGGGATCACGGCAATCGCATCTTAGCGACGGCGACTCGTTCCCAGCGTTCTACAGTGGCGGGATGTTGGTTCCCACACGCTCCCATTCTCCATTTCGCCCAGGCTTCCAACATTCGTCCTACGACCAAAGGCAGCGGAGCCTCCATCGCTCGACCAAGCTCTTGCTCTGTTCAAGGGAATGGGAATTGTTATTTTCTCCGTACCGAGCCGTATACTGTCTCTCTACTTCGCTTTGCACAACGGTAGTCACTCAGTGCTCGCTGGTCTCCCTCCCTGGTTCGAAAATCTGTCGCCCATCGCCCAGTCCCTCCTGGCGGGCGGATTCACGTGGTTCGTCACCGCCCTGGGGGCGTCCATCGTGTTTGTGACCCGGCGCGTAAACCAGCGCCTGCTCGACGCAATGATGGGATTTGCGGCCGGGGTGATGATTGCCGCAAGTTTTTGGTCTCTGCTCGCTCCGTCCATCGAGATGGCCGAAGCGCAGGGCGTCACGATCTGGATTCCACCCACGGTCGGCTTTCTGCTCGGCGGGACGTTCCTTCGACTGTCCGACGCCATGTTGCCTCACCTGCACCCGGGCGCCCGCATGGGGGAGGCCGAAGGCATCTCCACGTCGTGGCGTCGGGCCACGCTGTTGGTGCTCGCCATCACGCTGCACAACATTCCGGAGGGCCTCGCCGTGGGGGTGTCGTTCGGGGCCGCCGCCATTGAACTGGAGGTGGCAGCCGGGGCAACCCTCGCCGGGGCCATCGCGCTGGCGATCGGCATTGGACTTCAGAACTTTCCCGAGGGCATCGCCGTGGCCATGCCGCTCCGGGGAGAAGGCGTCTCTCAGTCCAAAAGCTTCTGGTACGGCCAACTGTCCGGCGTCGTGGAGCCCCTCTCGGCCGTCCTCGGGGCTGCGGCGGTCTTGTCCGTCCGCCCGATTCTTCCCTACGCCCTGTCCTTTGCCGCGGGGGCCATGATCTACGTGGTGGTCGAGGAGCTCATTCCCGAGTCTCAGCGTTACGGCAACACCGACCTCGCTACGCTGGGCGTGATGGGCGGGTTCGCCGTCATGATGGTGCTCGATGTCGCCCTGGGGTAACTCCTGCCGCGCACACTCTTGACCGTGTTTGACGCCCAAGCATCGTTATGCCTACACGCCTCCCCTCCGGAGTCTTGGCCGCTGGCCTGACCCCGCTTCATACAGACTTCTCCCTCGCCCACGACGCACTTGCCCGACACGTCCAGTGGCTCCTCGCGAACGGCTGCGATGGAGTGCTCCTGTTTGGCACGACGGGGGAGGGGCTCTCGCTCGCGATCGAGGAGCGTGTGGAGGGCCTGGACGCCGTTCTCTCGTCGGGCCTTGTCGCCGAGCAGCTCCTCGTCGGGACCGGGGCCTCGGCCCTCCCTGACGCTATTCGCCTGACCCGAGAGGCCACAGAGCGGGGCGTCGGGGGCGTTCTGGTCCTGCCGCCCTTCCACTTCCGTGAGATCTCGCCTAAAGGCCTATATCGGTTTTACGACCGGCTCGTCCAGGGCGTAGGCGACGCGGCCCTCCGCCTGTATTTCTACCATTTCCCCGAGCTTTCGGGCGTTCCCATTCCCTTCGACCTCATCCAGCAGCTTCACGACGACTACCCCGAGCAGATCGCCGGCATCAAGGACTCGAGCGGCGAGTGGGACCACACGGAGGCCCTGTGCCGGGACTTCCTGGAACTGCAGGTCTTTTCGGGAACCGAACGCCTGCTTCTGCCGGTGCTCAGGGCGGGCGGGGCCGGGTGCATCTCCGCTACAGCCAACGTGACGGCCCCCCTGGCTGCCCAGGTGGTGTCGGACTGGCGGGACGAGACTAGCCCCGAATCCCCCCAGGAGCGGCTCACCAATCTTCGCACCCTGTTCGCGTCCGTCCCCTCCATCCAGGCCCTGAAATCTCTCCTGGCCCGGCACCACGACGATCCGAACTGGGCCACTGCCCGTCCGCCGCTGGCTCCCCTAACCGACGAGGAGAGCACGGCCGTGGACCAGATAGCCGATCAACTGCACGACGAGGTCTCCTTTTCAGGGCTTCCCGAGTGACCCGGAGGGCACTACGGGGAGCGGTTCGTTCTTCGCTTCGGCACGACCTCCCCATCCGGCGTGATGCGCTCATCCTTCGCCGGTTTGCGCGTCGGGAACCGGCTAATCGGCACCTCGGGATTGCGGTCCTTAGGCGCGTAGTGGACGTGGTCGCCGTGGGGGACTTTTTCGAAGCGCTGGCCCCGGTATGGATTGATTACCTCCCACATGATCGCCCCAAAGAACGCCAGGAGGATGACCGCCGCAACCCACTTGCGCCAGGATCGGGGGAAGATGGTCTCGTCGGGCGAGGAGCGGGACATGGGGTGGTGAGAAGTGGGAAACTAATGCGGGAAACGATACGAAGAGGAAGTTCAATCTGTGCTACAGCCGAGGGAGCGTAATGCCTTGTTGATGCTGATACTTTCCCTCCTTCTCATCGTACGATACCTCCGGGGGTTCACCCCGCAGGAAGACGACTTGCGCAATGCCCTCATCGGCGTAAACCTTCGCGGGAAGGGGCGTACCGTTCCCAATTTCGATGGTGACGTGTCCCTCCCACCCCGGCTCTAGGGGCGTCACGTTCACGATGATACCGGAGCGGGCATAGGTGGACTTACCCAGCACGAGCCCCAGGGTATCGGGCGGCATGCGAAAGTACTCGATTGACCGACCAAGCACGTAGGAGTTAGGCGGAATGAGGATGTGATCGTCGACCTCGTACTCGACCAGGGCGCGTTCGTCGATCCGCTTCGGGTCCACGACGCTGTTGTAAATGTTCGGCGTGAAGACTCGGAATTCCCCAGCAACTCGCATATCGTAACCGAATGAGCTGAGTCCGTAACTAACGACGTCCTCTCGGACTTGTCCGTCGATAAACGGATCGATCATGTCGTGATCGGTTGCGAGGGTCCGGATGTGGTGGTCGGGAAGGATCATAGAAAAGGGGGGTGTTGAGCCTCAGAAGAGTGAATTGGCGGGTGCAGAATCTACCACGGAACCGGTCCAAACGTCAACGTCACC
>CAZMDV010000182.1:0-5699 GCA_964564875.1 uncultured Salinivenus sp. | reverse complement strand
GGCTGGTGATGACGGAGAGGGCGTAGTTGAGGTACCGCTTGCGGGCGGTCTCGTGGAGCGGGATCGTTTCGGTAACAGGCATCAGCGGCGTTCAATAACGGATGTTGTCGGCGCACACATAGTTTACCCACACATTTCCGGAGATACAACAGGCATGGGTGGGCGTCTCAAAAATTTGACGATTCAGCCTCTACGGCATGGACTGAAGGGTCCAGAAGGCTCTTGCTGCGGGACAAAGCAGACTTCGAAGGTATCCTTACGGTGGTCGCAGCGAACGGTGGTTCCGGTGAGTATGTCGGGGGCAGACGTTCCTTCCCCCTCCGCTTTTCGTGTTTGCGGGAGAAGGATTCTTCTTTGCAATAACAGAGCCATAAGGGGATTCGCGGTTTCCGCTTCTGCGCCAAACTGGGGAACGCTCAGTAGTTCAGCGTAAAGTAATCGCCATCCTCGTCGGGATGAAGATGAAGAAGATCGGCCTTCGTGAGCCGAAGGAGCGTTTGGGAGGCCCGTTCGGGCGGGATGTCGGCAAGCTGGGCCAGCTGAGAGACTGAGATGCGACCGTAATCGTCCAGGTAGCGCATGAGGAGCGACTCGGTCTCCCCAAATTCGAAGGTCACGCCCGACCGATCTTTTTGCTCGCGGAGCTCTTGCAGGGTTTCAGCACCGGCCTCCATGCTCTTCGCCTCGACCCGCACGTACGCGGTGCCCTGGTCCCGCTCCTCCTCCGGGTCGCCCACCACGACGTGGGGCTTTGTGGAGCTTTCGGGGATCGTGACGACCAGCACGTCGCACCGGGGCTCCACCACGATTCGCTCCGTCTGGTAGTCCACGCCGGGTCGGCAGTGGGCCTCGACGGCCCGGCGGAGAAGAAACTCCTCTTCCGAGGCGTGATCGATCCCCATGATGGTTCCATCATCGTCCACCCCGAGCACAATCCGCCCCCCGTGGGTATTGGTCAGCGCCACGATTTCCTTCGCGATGCGCTCGGGTTGGGGCACACGGCGCTTGAACTCGACACTGAGCCCCTCCCCCAGGTCCACGAGTTGCTCCAGTTCCCGAGGGGTCATACTGATTCGTGGGGACAATTCCGAAGGATACGTCGTGCCCACCCGCGGTAGAGGCCCGCCGCGCCATCCGTGATGTGAGGGCTCTATTTGTGGAGGCTCTTCGGGAGCCAGTGTTCGCGCTTGGCCGAGCGGGTCATGAGCTCGTCGACTACGTCGTCAGGCCGCTCGTCCTCGAACAGAACGGTATAGACCGCGTCCGTGATGGGCATTTCGATGCTATGGTGCTGCGCGAGGTCGCGGATGGACTGGGTGGTACGGACCCCTTCGGCCACCATGTCCATCTCGGCCCGAATTTCATCGAGGGTCTTCCCCTTTCCAATCTGCTCCCCGAAGTACCGATTGCGGCTGTGGGTGCTCATGCAGGTCACCAGCAGGTCTCCGACGCCGGCCAGCCCGGCGAAGGTTTGCAGGTTTGCACCCATCGCCAGGCCGAGCCGTCGCATCTCGGCGAGCCCGCGCGTCACGAGCGCGGCCTTGGCGTTGTCCCCGTAGCCCACCCCATCGCAGATGCCGGCCGCAATGGCGAGGACGTTTTTTGCCGACCCCCCAATTTCGACGCCGACGACGTCGGTGTTGGCGTACACACGAAGCCGATCTGTCATGAAGGCGTCCTGAATCCACTCCGCCCGCGGCTCCGTAGGGGCCGCCGCTACCACGGTCGTCGGCCGCTCCTTAGCCACCTCTTCTGCGTGGCTGGGCCCATACAGAACCCCGATCTGCTGCTTCGACACCCCGGAAAGTTCGTCGGCAAGCACCTGCGACATGGTCTGCAGGGTCTCGTTCTCAATGCCCTTGGCTAGGGACACGACGGTGATCCCGGTACGGGTGTACGGGTCCAGTCGCGACGCCACACTTCGCAGGTTCTGGGATGGAACCACCACGGCCCAGAGCGACGTGGCCGCAGCGGCCGTCTCGACGTCCGACGTGATTTGGACGGACGACGGAATCTCGACGTCGGACAGGTACGTGGGGTTGTGGCGGGTCCGCCGCATCTTTTTGACGGCGGCGTCGCGTCGCGCCCAGAGGGTGATGTCCCGTCCCTCGTTGGCAAGATGGATGGCCAAGGCCGTTCCCCAGCTTCCGGCTCCGAAGAGCGTGATGGAGTCAGACATGAACAGGACTCAGTTGTGAGCACAGGGATCGTGAGGTACAATGTTCTCCGAGGCATCGGTCTGACAACGTCCTTGCCGGGACGGAGCGGGTTCACAGAAGGGCATCCGGAAGAGACGGTCCTTAAGGTCCCCTCGGGCCCGCCTCCAGCTCCGCAGCGGGAAAAAAAGAGGGGTACACCCGGCCCGGGAGTGCTTCTCGTCAGAGTTCTCCCCGTCCCAGCATGCCCTGGGCCGGCTCAAACGAACTGATTTGACTCTCAGTGCCGTTCAGGAGGCGCTGAATGTTAGAGCGGTGCGCGACGACGATGGAAAGGGCCAGCAGGCCCCCAAACACGAGAAGACTCGGGTCGAGCTCGGCCCCAAAGGCGTAGCGTCGAAGTGCCACGAGCGTAGGGAAGGCGATGGCCGACGTAATGGAGGCAAGGGACACGTAGCGCCACGAGAAGAGCACGACGGCAAACACGGCAAGCGTGAGCGCCATGGTGATGGGCGTAAGGGCAAACAGCATCCCGGCCGCCGTGTTGACGCCTTTCCCACCCGCAAAGCGCGCAAAGATGGGATACATGTGGCCCAGTACCGCAAAGAGGCCGGCGAGCAGTCCAATGACGACCTCGGGATTCCACCCAAAAATGCCCAAGGCCGGGAGTGGATCGACGCGCACGACCGGCGCAACGACCCCCGCGGACACGAAGCCTTTTCCGAAGTCCACCACCGTCGCAAGCGCGCCGGCCTGCCACCCCACCACCCGGAAAGCATTGGTGGCGCCGCAGTTGTGGCTGCCATAGTTGCGAATGTCCACTCCGTGTAGGGCCTTGCTCGACCACAGCGCACCCGGGATAGAGCCGAGGAAATAACTGGCGAGAAGAATGATAATCAACGACAGCATGGCGGCGGCTCAGCTACTATGTATAGTCGGTGGGCGAGGCCCGAGCGCAAGAACCTGCGTCGCACCTCGGGCCTCGTCGGTCGGAGGGACACCCGTAAACAAAAACTTATTTTCGTACTTGCTTTTTACCGCTTAATGTTCCGGAAGCCCTTCCCAAATCGACGGGCGAGAAGCTACGCAGCATTCCCCAGATCTGCCGGAGTCGACGCGACGCGTCCGATGCGGAATGCCTCTTCATCCACGGCTTTCAACCGCTCCCGGGCTCGGGGAACGTCCGCCTCGCGCACAAGGGTCACGAGCCCCACGCCGAGATTGAAGGTCCGCCGCATGTCGACTTCCGGCACGTCGCCCTCCGACTGAATCAGAGAAAAAAGCGGGGGCCGGTCCCAGGAATCGTAGTCGACGACCGCCTCGCATCCATCCGGCATGACGCGTTGGAGATTGCCGGGAAGTCCGCCGCCGGTCACGTGCGCCAGCCCCTGCGCGAGATCGGCTTCCAGGAGTACCTGGATCGGCCGGAGGTAGGAACGGTGTACCCGAAGGAGGGCCTCTCCAACGGACTCCCCGCCAAGCTCGGGCGGACGGTCGTCCACAGTGTACTCGTCGAAGAGTACAGTCCGGGCCAGGGTGTAGCCGTTGGTGTGGATGCCAGTCGAGGGCAGTCCCAGGAGCACGTCGCCCGGCGCCACGTCGTCCCCTTCCATAATTTTCGCCTTGTCCACCACCCCGACGATGCTGCCGACGAGGTCGAACTCGTCTTCGCCGTACACGTCCGGCATCTCGGCAATCTCGCCCCCAACGAGCGCACAGTCGTTTTGCTGGCACGCCCTTGCGAACCCCTCTACCACCGCCTCCGCCGTGGTCGGGTCCAGGTTTCCGACCCCATAATAATCTAGAAAGTAAAGCGGCTCGGCGCCACAGACCGCGATGTCGTTCACGCAGTGGTTCACGAGGTCCTGGCCCACCGTGTCATAGCGCTCGGCCCGGGCGGCTACCTTCAGCTTGGTGCCCACCCCGTCGATGGACGACACGAGCACGGGCTGCTCCATGTCGTCGAGGTCGGGCTCGAAGAAGGACCCGAAGGCCCCGATGTCGGCCAGAACGCCGGGCGTGAACGTCTCGCGGACGGTCGAGCGGATCCGGTCGACGGTCTCGTCCCCCGCCTCCACGTCTACCCCCGCTTCTTTGTACGTCGTCATGGGTGCTCCGGAAGGTTCAGTTACGAAACTGCGAGATTCGGGAACGGCCGAACAAGAATCTACGTCCGGCCGAAAATTACATGCAGATACACCTCAAAGCGTCGAACCCGGGACAGTTCGATCGGCTCCGACCAGAGGTCGAAGTCGCGCCGCTCCAGTTCGTCGATGAGGGCCACGGCCCCGTACCAGTACCACCAGAGGGCGTATCGCTGCCGAACGGAGAGGTCTTGGGCCAGGGAGCGGCCCCGCTGCAGGGCATCCCGGACGCGAACGCTCTGCTTCCAGAGGAGGCGCTGCACCGCTTCGGTGGCCGGTCCCGTCCGGAGCCGATCGACCGACACGTCGTACTGGCGAAGCTCCTCCATCGGCACGAACAGGCGGTCTCGATCGAGGTCGGCGGGGAGAGCCACAAGATGCGCCACGAGGAAAAACCCACGGGCAAGCTCGTCCACCCAGCCGATTTGAACCGAGTTGGTCACGTCCGCAAGGTGCGCGAGGAGGCGTGCGTGGGGTACTGCCCAGAGCCGGACGAACGTGTCCAATTCGTCGGCGGTCTCGAAGCGCGTGGACCCGCAGAGAACCCGGGCGGCTTCCACCTGCGCCCCCAGCCAGTCGAAGTTGAGACTGAACTCTTGGCACGCCTCGTAGGCGGGCGACCACGTCTCCTCCGGCACCGCCCGAAGCGGCTCCCCCGCCTCGGCCCGGGCCCGCTCCTCATCGAAAAACGGATCAACCGACGCGTCCGCCGGCACGGTGGGCGCCGCAAGCGCCGCGTGCCAGTGCCAGAGCGCCCGGGCCGCCGGGCGTCGGCGCCGCGACCATTCGTCGTAGAACGGCCGGGGCAACTCCGGAGCGAGATCGTCACTCATTCGCGATGCGCAAGTCATTCGGCACGGGAACGGAGGAGGCCCGGCATGCCCAAACACGGAACGGGGAAGCCTCCACACGGCTTCCCCGTTTCGTGGCGATAGCCCGAACGCTCGGTTACGCCTCTACGCCGGCAAACTCCTGCTTCACGACGCTAATCTGGCTGCCTTCGAGCACCATCTGAAGCTCGCGCTCCGACAGGTCGTGCTCCACGACGTAGGTCTCATCTTTGTCGGCGTTGGTGACCTCCACGTCGGTGCCCGCCTGCACCTGGTCGCGCAGGTTGCGGAACTGGAGCGTGTCGCCCTGCTCGATGCTATCGTAAGACTCGTCGTCCTTGAACAGGAGCGGCAGGATGCCGAAGTTCGCCAGGTTCTGCCGGTGGATCCGGGCGTAGCTCTTGGCGATCTTGACGCGGGTGCCGAGCCACCGCGGCGCGATGGCGGCGTGCTCGCGGCTGGAGCCCTGGCCGTAGTTGGTGCCGCCGACCACGGCGAAGCCATTGTCCTGGTACTCCATGGCGCGGTCGAAGAAGCTCTCGTCGACCTGCTCGAAGACGAACTCCGAG
>CAZMDV010000181.1:0-5704 GCA_964564875.1 uncultured Salinivenus sp. | reverse complement strand
CCGGTACACGGTCGACGAGCGCCGCTTCCGGTTCTACAAGCAGATCTCGTAGTGGTGGGGCTGGCACGGGGCTCGGTGCCACCTCACACGCTGTACTGGTCCGGCAGATCGTTTTCGTAGAGCACCACGTCGCCGGCTCCGAGATGCTGCTTGAGAAAGTCCTGAGCCTCGGAGAGGGAGCCAAACACCTCCACGCATTCGTCCGGGTACTGCGCCGCCGCGAGGCCCTCTCGAATGGGGGCCGTCTGTTCGTCGCCAACGAGCACAACGAGGTCGAGATTGTGCCGTGCGATGAACCGGCCGAGCGCCTCGTTCTCCTCCCACTGCCGGTCCCCGAGCTCCACCATGCCGGGTGTCACGATCACGCGGCGGCCCGTGCCCATCTCGCTCAAAATCTCGACAGCGTTGCGGGCACCCACGGGATTCGAGTTGAAGGCATCGTCGATAATCGTCACGTCGCCGCGCTCGCGGAGTTGAAGGCGATGCTCGATGGGCTCTAGGCGCCGGGCCGCGTGGGCCATCTGTCGCAGTCGGAGGCCCATCGAGCGCCCCACGCCCACGGAGAGGAGGACGTTCAGTACATTGTGGCGGCCCAGAAGCTGCGTCTGAAATGACGTTGTCGTCCCCGTGTCGTCCGTCACGTCAAAAGAGGTGCCGCTCGTGTCGTATCGAATGTTGGTGGCGGTAACGTCCGCGTCGGGGTGCTCCCCGGTTGACACGCGCCACACGGGTCCCTGCGCGCGCTCGGCCATGGCGGCCACGCGGTGGTCGTCCATGTTCAGGATGGCGGGGCCGTCCGACGGCGTCCGCTCGACGAGCTTGCCCTTCTCGGCCGCAATGTTCTCCTGCGTCCCCATCGTTTCGAGGTGGGCCACCCCGACGGTCGTCACGACCGTCGTATCCGGCTCGGCGATGTCGCAGAGCGCGTCCATGTCGCCGGGGTAGCGGATGCCGTACTCCAGCACGAGGACCTGATGCTCGGGCTTCAGATGCTCGTTGACGGCGAGGCAGAGCCCCATCGGCGTGTTGTAGGAGCTCGGGGTGGCGTACACGTTGTACTTTTGCCGCAGCAGCTCGGCGAGAATGAATTTGGTGCTCGTCTTGCCGTACGAGCCGGTGATGCCGACGACCGTCAGGTCCGAACGCGCCCGCAGCCGGCGGCGCGCCCGGCGCTTGAAGCCCTTCTGAATGGCCGTTTCGACGGGGTACATCAGGCCGGCGCCGAGCGCCACCCAGAGCGGCGCCCCGAGGTCGGCCACGAGAAATCCTCCAAGATACCACAGCACCCCGGTCGGCGTGCTGAGCGTCCATCCGTACAGGCCGCCGATGGCAACGGGGAGGAGGGTCCAGAGACCAACGGGGACGGCGAGGCGCGTCATCCGGGCCGTGAACGAGAGGGGCTTTTTCGCCTGATCGCTCCGGTAGCGGCGCGATGAGATGAAGGCAATTGTCCATACCGGCAGCGCGGCAAGGGACACCCAGGTCGGGTCGGCGAGCGAGACGGCGATGCTGCCCAGGAGGAGCACAGCGGCACCTACCCCATGCGAGGGGCGGACGACGGTGGAGGTGACGTGGTCGGCCAGCCAGCGTCCGTACCGGTCGAGCTTATAGGTCTCGAGTTGAAAGATGTGGAGAAAGAATCGGACACGCCGTCCGGCCCGCCACCCGGCGAACAGGGTCGCGATGATTCCGAGAAGAAGAAGGGCAGTCGTCATACGCCGCGAGACAGGTGGGGAAAGGAAACCAGCCCAATTGCTGATCGCCAGGATTCAACTACTCCAATAAACATTGGACGCGCGCCGCACCCCTGCAAGACGATCCTAGCGCGCGCCTACGAGTTTTCTAGAAAATGTCGGAGGCCGGAGAGCACGGGCTGGGGCTGATCGAGATGGCCGAAATGGCCCGCCCCGTCGAGCTCCACGAGCCCACAGTCGTCGATGGTCGTCTCCATCACGTTCATCTGCCGGCGCGAGACGGATTCATCCTCCGTGCCCCAGAAGAGTAGGGTCGGGGCTTGAATTCGTCGTAGCTCCCCGTCGAGGTGGTAGTTGACGGTTTTGACAAAGGTTTCCCGCATGACCCCTTCCTGAGCGTTGTAGTCCTCGGAGCCGAGCAGGCGCCAGACAAGCGAGTGGCGGAGCCAGTCTTCTGCTGGGGCCTGGAGGGACGACGGGAGCGCCTGGACGGGGGCCTTGAGGGCCGACGCGAGACTTGATCGCAGGTAGTAGGACCAGGAGCGCTCGGGCTCCACCCCGGAGGGACTGATGAGCGCGAGCCGGTCGATGGACGGGGGCAGATCCGGTCTGCTGGCCATGTAGAGCGCGATTCGGCCCCCGTTCGAGTGTCCCACGATCGTAATGCTCGATTGAACCTCGTCCCGAATGTAGTCGTGCAGCACCTGGGCGTGCTCGGAGACGCCCCACGGTTCGGGAGGTGGGGGGGAGGCGCCGTGGCCCGGCAGATCCACGGCGTGCGTCCGGTAGACGTCGGACAAGCCTCGGGCGAGAGGGCGCATGTCCCGCAGGCTTCGTCCCCAGCCATGTAGCAGCAGGAGGGGAGGGGCATCCGATGGGCCCCGAACTTCGACGTTCAAATTGTGCTCCGTCACCGATAAACCGAACGTCGAGTGAAGAGGGAAACGAGGCGACCGTTCGGGAAACCATCTGTTTGTGGGGGCGTTCCGTTCCTAAGTATTGTCCCGTCTTCCGGCTTCATGCCAAGTCTCAGTCCGTGGAGCCACTGCGGTCCCGAGTACCCTCGGAGAATTCCTCACCGACGCGGGGAGACACTGCATCCCCACGTCCAGCCGTGGGTCTGATCAGCACGATGATCTTTCGGTGCTGAGTCCGCCACGGTCGCCAAGCAGCGGTGGGGAAAGCCACGAGGCTTCGGAGGAAGCTACAGGGGCTTGTCTGCTCCTTGTCCTGTGGGCAGCGGATTCGTCTCCGGTGCACCACATTCCCTGGGGTAGGAAGCCGCGGAGGACACGGACCATCCGTTTCGATGTTGGTCTCGCCTGCTGATGTCCAACCCTGCATTCAGCAGCACGGCTTTGAGCATCCTCCTGTCCAGAGCTCTTCTGTCTTGTCGTCCCCTCGAAGAGCAGGATCTCTCGAATGCACGCCACGGCGATCAAGACCTACCGTTGGATCCCGCGCCCATATTCGGTGACCGTCGATGCATGGAGGCGGACGGGCTCCTCGCTTCAGTGTTGGGGGCGGGAGGTTCGTCGAGGGCGCGTCATGCAGGTGCACCCGCATCTGGTGGCTGAAGGGGACGCTCATGCCGCCCCCACATTGCGTATCGGCAAGGGCACTCCGCTGGAGTAGCCGTTGTCGGATTCATCATTCATCGTAGAACCGACTATGTCAGAAAACGAAAACAAATCATTTCGCAGGCTCCTCGAGCTCATCGGCGAAAAGAAGTACGGCTTTATGCGCGAGCTGCGGCCGGCTCTGCCGAAAGATGAAGATGATCCCTTCATGCCGCCGCCCCTCATCGGCAAATTCAACCTTCGAGACGGAGTCGTCATCGAGGGCGATCTAAAGCCGGGGCGGAAGGGCGGTATGCAGGTCGGATGGATCGATACCGTCATGGGACTTCCCCCGGAGGAGTGGGCCCAGCTGAAAGACTTCGATCAGGGGGCAAGTGTCTATCCGGACGAGAAGCTCGATCTCATCACAGGTCCCGGCGACGAGTCGATGCGCGTGCTTGATCTGGTCGCGCCGCTCGGCAAGGGGCAGCGGGCCCTGATTGTCTCGCCTCCCCGGGCGGGCAAGACCATTCTGCTGAAAGATATCGCCGCGGGCATCACGGAAAATCACCCTGAGGTCGAGCTCGTTGCACTCCTCGTGGACGAGCGGCCCGAGGAGGTGACCGACTTTCGTCGGACCACCGAAGCTCAGGTGTTCGCCTCGTCCAATGATCGGGGAGAGGACAATCATGTGCGCGTCTCCACCCTGGCGATGGAGTACTCGAAGCGACTCGTCGAAACCGGGAAGGATGTCGTCGTTCTTCTCGACTCGCTCACGCGGCTGGGGCGCACCTTTAATCTCTGGGTGGATGGGAGCGGACGAACCCTCTCCGGCGGCCTTGACGCTGAGGCGCTCAAGGTGCCCCGTCAGATCTTCGGATCGGCCCGCAACATTGAAGGCGGCGGCTCGCTCACGATCATTGCGAGTGCGCTCATCGAGACGGGAAGTCGGATGGACGAGGTCATCTTCGAAGAGTTCAAGGGCACCGGCAACTCCGAGATTGTGCTCGACCGCGAGATGGCCGACAAGCGCATTTTCCCGGCCGTCGACCTCCGCGAGAGTGGGACACGGAACGAAGAGCGTCTCCTCGGCGAGGTGCGGCGCAAGAAGCACAACCAGCTGTTCCGTGCGCTCAACTCGCGGGCACCAATTGAGGCGATGCAGGCCCTGCTGCGGCACCTGCGGAACAGCCCCTCGAACGCCCACCTCCTGAACGAGCTCGTGCCGGAGTAGTGGATGAAGGGCTGATTTCTCATCGACGAGGTCCTTCCTCTGAAGGCCGTCAAACGGGTCCGAAACACCGGGGTCGGGTCCGAAACACCAGGGGTATGAGTGCATGGATCTGAGCCAGGAGTCCGTGCGTCCCGCGGTTTTGCGAGTGAGGACCGCCGCGTGATCTTGGGAGGAATGTTGGGCCCGGCGCTGCGTCCGCCCCGCTGCGTTTGCGGAGAGCATGCCGGACGCCGAGAGAGGGAGTGCCCTGGGCCAGGTCCGGGCATGGGGGAGGCGGAGAGAGACGTTATGAATGCGAGGAATGATGTGTCTGGAGAGTGCGTGTGCACTCTTCCATTCGATCCCTCGCTCCTATGGCTTCTTCCAATTCTTCCTCGAGCGCAGCGTCCAACGACTCCTCGCCTACCGACGCGTCGGAAGAGCCCGCCCTCCTGTACCACGTCCCCATTCACGAGTGGGATGAGTCGGACCAGCCCCGTGAGAAGCTGTTGAAGCACGGGCCCACCGTGCTGTCCGACGCAGAAGTCCTGGCGCTCCTTCTCGGCTCCGGCACTCGCACGAGCGACGGTCCGGTCTCCGCCGTCGAACTGGGCCGGTCGCTCCTGCAGTCGTACGGCTCGCTGCATGGCGTCTCCCAGCGCAAGCCCAAAGAGCTCAAGCGCATGCAGGGGGTCGGGCCGGCCAAGGCCGCAAAGCTTGCGGCGGCGTTCGAGGCGGGGCGCCGCGTCGAGGCGCAGCGGCAGCAGGACGAACGGGTGCAGGTGACGTGTCCCGACGATGTGGCCGATGCCTACGGCCCGCTCCTACGCGACCTCGACAAAGAGGTGTTTAAGGTCGTTCACCTTAACACCGCCAACGTCATCATCGGCGACTACACCGTGAGCGAGGGCGGCCTCTCCTCCAGCGTCGTCGAACCACGGGGCGTCTTCGAGCAGGCCATTCTCGACGATGCCGCCGCCGTGATCTGTCTCCACAACCACCCCTCCGGCAACCCCGAACCGAGTCGCGAGGACATCCGCATCACCCGGCAGCTCGTCGAGGCAGGCGACACGATGGGCATTCCCGTCCACGACCACCTCATCATTGCCGGCACCGACCATACATCCCTGGCGGAAAGGGGCGTCATCGACTGAGGATCATTGGTCATTTGCTCATTTGGTCATTGCTCATTTGGTCATTGATCATTTGGTCATTTTACCATTTCACTATTTTGATGT
>CAZMDV010000180.1:0-5727 GCA_964564875.1 uncultured Salinivenus sp. | reverse complement strand
CACGAGCGCAACCTGCAGGCCGACCTCGGGCTCGCCCTCACGCTGCAGGCCCGTGAGGTTTTTCGGCCGGACCTCCGCGTGCTCGTCATGAGTGCCACGCTCGACACCGGCCCCATCGCGGGCCTCGTCGATGATGCGCCGCTCATCCAGAGCGAGGGCCGCAGCTACCCGGTGGAGGTGCACTACGCCGATCGGCCCGTCAGTCCCGGAGACCGCATCGAGCCCCCCGTGGCGGCAAAGGTGCAGGAGGCACTCCAGGAGACGGACGGCGACGTGCTCGTCTTTCTGCCCGGCGCGGGGGAGATCCGCCGCACCGAGTCGCGCCTAGAGGGCAACGTGCCCGGCGACGTCACGCTGCATCCCCTTTTCGGCAACCTGCCGCCCGGCGAGCAGGACGCCGCCATTGCGCCGAGTCCGGAGGGGGAGCGGAAGGTCGTCCTCGCCACCGACATCGCCGAGACGAGCCTCACCATTGAAGGCATCCGCGTGGTGGTGGACAGCGGGCTCCGGCGGGCGCCCCGGTTCGACGCCACCACCGGCATGACGCGGCTTGAGACGGTGCGCATCTCCCAGGCCTCCGCCGATCAGCGAAAGGGCCGCGCCGGGCGCGTGGCGCCGGGCACGTGCTACCGGCTCTGGACGAAGCGCACGCAGCACCACCTCGATCCGCACACCGCCCCGGAGATCGAGAACGCCGACCTCGCCCCCCTCGCCCTGGAGCTGGCGATGTGGGGGACGCCCGACCCGTCCGAGCTGCGCTGGCTCGACCCACCGCCCACCGACGCCTACCAGCAGGCCCAAGACCTCCTGCAACGCCTCGGCGCCGTCGACGAGGACGGCACGATCACGGATCACGGGCGCGAGATGGCGGCACTTGGATTGCATCCCCGCCTCGCCCACATGCTCATCAACGCCCAGGCGCTGGGGCACGGAGCGGTGGCGTGCGACCTGGCGGCCCTGCTTAGCGAGCGGGACATCTTTAAGGGGCAGGGCGAAGCACCAGACGTGGACTTACGACTGCGACTGGAGGCGCTCCATCGCCTGCGCCGCGGCGAGCGGCCCACGCCCAACCACGCCCGCAGCTACGTGGTGCCGTACGGCGCCGCGGGCCACGTCCGCACGGTGGCCGACCACTGGCGGGCCAAGCTGGGTGTCGACCAGGAGACGGAGGGCGACGTGGAGGCCACCGGGCTGCTCACCGCCTTCGCCTACCCGGACCGCATCGCGCAGCGGCGCAGCGGGCAAGCCGGGCGTTTCCGCCTCCGCAACGGCCGCGCCGCCAAACTGCCGCGCCCACAGCTGCTCTCGGACGCGGACTACCTCGTGGCGGCCCACGTGGACGCCCGTCGGCAGGAGAACCGCATCTTCCTGGCCACGCCGATCAGCGAAAAGGAGATCGCAAGCTACTTCGGCGACCAGATCACGACGGAGACGGACGTGTCGTGGGACGCGGAGGCCCGGCGCGTGTGGGCCCGTCGCCGCGAGCAGCTCGGCGCCCTCACGCTCACGGAGGGCCCCGTCGACTCGCCGGACCCCGCCGAGGTGGCCGAGGCGCTAGCCGAGGGCATCCGCGAGGAAGGCCTGGGCGTGCTACCGTGGACCGACCACGCCCGCCAGCTCCAGCACCGCATTCAGTTTCTGCGCCACCACCTCGGCGACAACTGGCCCGACGTGAGCGACGAGGCGCTCTTAGACACGCTGGAGGACTGGCTCCTGCCCCACCTCTACGGGCTCAAGCGCGCCGACGACCTGCAGCAGCTCAACCTGCCCCAGATCTTGCGCACCCCCCTCACCTACGACCAGCGCGACCGCTTGGAGGCGTGGGCACCGACCCACGTCACCGTCCCAAGCGGGTTCGACCGCCCCGTCGACTACTCCAACCCCGAGACGCCCGTCCTGGCCGTGCGTCTGCAGGAGATGTTCGGGCAGACCGAGACGCCGCGCATTGCCAACGGCCGCGTGCCGCTCACGCTGCACCTCCTCTCGCCCGCCCAGCGCCCGGTCCAGATCACACAGGACCTCGCCCACTTCTGGGAGGACACCTACTACGACGTTCGCAAAGACATGCGCGGCCGCTACCCGAAGCACTACTGGCCGGAGGACCCACTGGCGGCCACGCCCACCCATACGACGAAGGCACAGATGGAGGCGGAGAAGTGATCACCTGACGCTGTCCCCTTCGTTCAGGCGCCTCCCGTCGCAGGACCGCAGTCCAGCCCGGTTCCCCGTCCGTACCACTCCGCTTAGACAAGTCGCTGTCCTTCAGCGGTCGTGGAGCCTCTCTCAACGTCGGGAGACGACAGTCGTCGTGTCCATCGTTCGGGTCGATCCCGCACACTGCCAGCGGGGACACTTCTCTCCGGACGCCGTCGCATGGGCTTTCCACCCACACAGAGCGGAGGGCGCGCCCCACACCGCAGCCGGAGATGTTCCCCACAGTGTAGACGACCTGACGGGGGGGCACCGCCGTTCAATGCAACAGAACCATGAACAGGAATCCCCGAATGCTGGTGTGCGCGTGTTCTGAACAAGATTCCGCGGTTGAGCCATGAGTGTCCCCGGCAGAGAAGGCACAAGTCTTCGAAACCAGTATTACCTGCACCTTGAGGTTGGGCTGGTGCTGTCGTTCGCGCTACTGATCGTGGCCTTCCAGGTCGACCTCTCGACGAGCCAGGACTTCCGGGTGCAAATGGAGAAGCAGGAGTCTGTCGATCTGCGGCAGGTCCAGCAGACCACGCAGGAGGCCGAGCCCCCGCCGCCCCCGAGGCCGCCCGTGCCCGTGGAAGTGCCGAATAACAAGGTCGTCGAGCAGCAGGATGTCGACTTTGACGCCTCGCTCGACATGGATCGGGCCCTGGACGCCCAGAGCCCACCCCCTTCTCCGGAGGAGGAAGACAAGGAGGAGAGCGAAGAAGAACGGGAGATCTTCGTGGTTGTCGAGGAGCAACCGGAGCTCATCGGGGGGATGGCCGCGCTGCAAAAGGCCGTCGAGTACCCCAAAATGGCCAGGAAGGCGGGCATCGAGGGCCGCGTGATCGTCCAGTTCGTCGTGGACGAGCACGGAAATGTGCAAAATCCAACGGTGACGCGCGGGGTCCACACGCTTCTCAACGAGGCAGCCCTCGAGGCCGTGAAGAAACAAAAGTTCAAGCCCGGCAAGCAGCGCGGCGAGCCCGTGAAGGTCCAGATGAGCCTGCCGGTCTCGTTCGAGCTTGAGCGCAGTGAACGCAAGTAGCGGCCGGACGATGTCCCGTGGTCCCGTTTCGCGTCCGGGTGGCGGTTGCGTCTCCGCCACGGGAATCACGTCTGGAGTCCAGGCCCGTCCAACAGGCGCGAGGGCCCGTGGAGCGACCTTTGCTCGGCAACGCCTCTGCGCCACACCGCTCCTTGTTTCGGGGCGGCCTGTGCCTCCTTTTCTCTGCGGTCGGCATCGCCGGAGGGCGTGCCGACTGCCGGTAGACCCCCGTCCCCTTCGTCCGGGGTCGACCACGGTCTCCGGGGATTCGGACTCGATCAATGTCACTTCTGAGGCGGATGTCGACGGCGTCAAACGGCTTCCAGCTTAGCAATTCGCGACCCGTGCCGGGCGACGGGGCACAGTGCCAGTTCCACAAGCGAACCAATCGGGGGTCGTTCGTCTTGAAGAAAGCGATCGGTTTCGTGATCTGGACTTCCTCCACCATGGCCCCTCCCCGCGAAGGCTACGTCCTTCACAGCTACGGCCCCGACCGGTACGTGAAGTACGCCCTGGCGTCGGTGCACACGCTTCGCCGGCACGACCCAGATCGGCCCGTCGCCCTCTTTTGTCCGGAGAACCACCGCGCCCTGCTGGAACGGCGAGGATTGGACACACACTTCGACCTTCTTGGCGACCTGCCGCCCGCGCACCAGTCGATCGTCGGGTTTAAGCACCACTTTCACGAGTTCAAGGCGTTTGACCGGTCGCTGTTTGTGGACGCCGACGTGGTGTGGTGTCGCGACCCGGACCCGCTCTGGCAACAGTTTGCGGCGTTCCCTTTTACCGCCACGGGCCTGCAGAACGCCGACCACTCCTTCGGGGGGCGGAAGGGCCTTGGGGTCGTCGTCGACGTGCTGCTGGGCCGACGGCGGCGCACCCTCCGGCACCTGGGCATCACGCACCTGCCCCGAGTGCAGGCCGGCATGATCTATGCCCAGGACGAAGGGTGTACCCAAGCGGTGGACGAGCGGGCCGCGGCGTTTTTCGACCGAGCGGACGAAACCCACTTTCGGAGTCACCGCGAAGAGGAACGCAGGGAAAAGACGTGCGAGTGGAGCCTGGCGCTGGCCATGAGTGAGCTCGACCTGCACGTGTTTCCGTGGTTGCAGGGCCGCAACAGTCCACAGCTCGACTACATCGACAGCCTGACCGACCACGACCCGAACTTCCGAGAGGTGTCCTACCGCCTCTACACCAACAACTTCGTCTACAGCCTGCGGGGCCTTCCGAACGCCACCCTGCGCAGCGCCCTCCTGGGCCTCGCCGAGTACTTTCCGGGCCTGGGGGAGTACATGGAGGTGACGCCGTATGCCCTCCACTTCGGCTGGCTCCACCAGAAGCAGCACATCAGGGACTTTGCCGAGCGAACGTGGGCACGGCTCTCCGCCGAGGAGGCGCGGCCCCGCCAGGTGCACCCCGAAGAGGTTGGGCCCGGCGCTCGGGAGTGACCGTCGATGCTAGAGAAGGGCAACGGCGAGGGGAGTGCGGGTGGCGCGGCCCCCACGACGCGGCCCACAAAAGGACCACGCTGGAGGGAACTCATCTTTTCCTTTCGGCTTAGGGAGACGCAATCAGCCCTTCGCCTTCCCCCCTGGCCAACTCGATGCCTCTTACATTTCGCCGGATGTGGTTCCGCTGCGTTGCGTGGGTCTGCCTCGCTGGATTTTTAGCGCTTCACCCCGTCCGCGCCCAAATATTTGACCGGGCCGAGGTCGAAGTCGGCGCGACGGCCACGCGGGGCGCGACGATGCCCTTCTGGGTACACGCAAATACCGACGGGCTCGTCGATCCCTCCTCTTCGGGGGGGATGATCCGGGGACGCCTGGAGCGGACGATGCCGAACCGAACGGACCAAACGTGGGCCTTCGGGTACGGGGGGGAAGCGGTCGGGCGGGCATCGGCCCAGGAAACCCTCTTCTTCCCGGCTCTATACGCGGAGGCCAGGTACGGCATCCTGCGGGCCCGCGTCGGCCGCAGGCCCGAGAGCATCGGTACGGTGGCGGGCCCCCTGACCTCCGGATCGATGGGCACGAGCCGAAACGCGACGCCAATCCCGAAAGTCCTGGTGCGGACCGACGGCTACGTCGAGATTCCATTCACGAACCAGTGGATGGAATTTAAGGGGCGCTACGAGCACGGATGGCTGCCGGACGACCGCTTCGTCGACGGGGCATTTCTGCATCAAAAAAGCCTTTACCTGCGGGGGGGCGGTCCGTCACCGGTCCAGGCCCACGCCGGGCTCGTTCACAAGGCGATGTGGGGCGGCAATTCCCCCGATTTTGGGCGCATTCCCCAGTCGTTCGGCGATTATGCACGGGTCGTCGTTGCCAGCAGTGGAACTGAAGACGCCCCCCCTGCCGATAGTGCATTCATTCAGGGGAATCACTTCGGCATTATCGATTTGGGAGTCTCCGTGAGGCTCGGCCCTTTCCGCGCCCGCGGCTATCATCAGGTCGTCTACGATGATAAGGACAATTTGAAACTAAAAA
>CAZMDV010000179.1:0-5747 GCA_964564875.1 uncultured Salinivenus sp. | reverse complement strand
CACTACACGTATGCCATCTCGGACGAAAAACGAGAACGAAAAATGAAAGACGTAAGCCAGGCGGTCACGACATTCCGGCTTGATGAGGTCGAGCGCAAGGGAGAGGGCAGCTCCACCGGGCCACCCTCCTCGAAGGTGCCTCCCCACGTGCCCATGCTTTTCCTGAGCGAGGACGGCACGATTCAGGAACTCACGAAGGGGGCGCGTCACCTCCTTGAGTACCCGCCGGACGCCTCCATCGAGCCGCTCTTCTTTTCGCACGTGCACGGACAAAACCTGCGGCGTGTCATGCAGGACCTGGCCCAGGTGGCCTCTGGCCGCAAGCAACGGGCCCGGTGGCTTTTGCGCCTGCAGACCGGAAATGACCGGTGGCGCTGGTATCGGGCCCGGGCAAAGCGCGTCTCCAGTTCCTCGGACTGCTCGGTGCGGGTGCTCCTCCGACGCCTGTGACGGCGCCCCTGCCCGCTCGCGTTCCCCTTCAGCGTATTTTTCTGTCCGATGCCCCCCACCGCCAAACGGCCGACTGCACCCCCCTTGCCCTCTGCGCCGAGCAGGACGGAGGCGAAACTCCTCCTCGTCGACCCCCGAGGCAGCAGTGCGGTAGAGCAGCACCCCGAGATTGTGCCCTGGCGCTTGAAGGGCTGGACGGTCCGACGCGCGGAGCCTCGGGTTGTGGAGAGGAGCGGTTCTAAATTGCTCGTCGTTCTGGAACGGGAGGCCGAAGAACACTCGCCGGGCCGGGGGCTCTCTGATCGGTTCGAGAAGCGTCGATTCGGGAACCGGAACGGGCAAGAATAGCCTGAGGGACCTGCCCCTTCGCCGGGAGGGCAATCTCTCCGCCTCTGCGTCAGTCATCCTTCCACGGACAAGCGAGGATTCTTCTGTACGCGGCCTTCGCGAAGGAGGGGCATCCTCCGTTCGAAGTGGGGCGTCCGCTCCAGTACAACTCGTGAAGGGACCGCGTTGGAGATGAGAGCCTAGTTCCCCCCTCTCACGCTCCTGCTCAGGGATCCGCCGCGATTGTGGCCTGCGGCCAATTCGTCCAGACGACTGACCTGCCCAGATCGGACCGAACGGGGACGAGGGCCGTGAAGGCACCCTGGATCAGCGCCGGTCAGTGCGGTGCCACGCGCCCGGACCGCTCCCCGCTGCCGCTAGTGCCCAGTGAAGCACAGCTGTGTCCGGCGCGTTCAGAGCTTGCCTCAGGCGAGTCGATCCGTCAACCCAGCCACGCCAACTTGCTCGGCGCAATGGGCACTACAAAACACGCGGTCGTCCCCCTCGACGCCGTGCCCAATGATTGGAACCCCACAGTTGTCGCAGCGCGGGGCCAGGGCCTGGATGGCACACTCGAAGCTATCAAAGACATGTCGCTCCCCGTCCATCAGGACCTCGAACGTCTTGTCGTACTCGTTCCCGCACACCCCACATTCAGCCATGGTGTCAACGTTCATCTCTATCCCAAAAATCGCTCTCGGCATCCTCGTGCTGTTTCTTTAAAATGGGAGATCAGCCGCCGGACTGGAACGGGTAGACCTCGTCCAACAGGTCCTGCAGTGTCTCTCGCCCACGATGGATCCGGCTCTTCACGGTTCCGATCGGCGCGTCCGTGATTTCCGCGATCTCCTTGTAGCTGAGTTGTTGCTTGTCCCGCAGGATGATGGCTTCTCGGAAGGGGTCATCGAGCTGCTGCAGGGCGTTTTGAATCTCTTCTCGGTAGATCGGTTGATCGGCCATCCGGTCGGGGTGGCGATGGCCGTCCGGCAGTTGCAACTCGTACTCCTCATCGTCCCGGGTCGTCCGGTAAATCGAGGTCGTCGGGTTCCGTTTGCGCTTCCGGTACTCCGAGCGCGCCAGGTTTCCGGCGATCGTGTAGAGCCAGGTCGAAAACTTCGCGACTTGCTCGTAGGAATGCCGGTTGCGGAAGACGCGGATGAAGGCTTCCTGAAGCAGGTCGTTCACCTTCTGCTCGTCGCCCACAAAGCCATACAGGTAGTTGGAGAGACGCTCAGTATAGCGATCGACGAGAATGTCGAAGGCGTCAATCACCCCCGCCTGCAACTGCTCCATCAGGGCCTCGTCGCTGAGCTCGCGAAGCTGTGCACGGCGAGTCGAGACCGAATCCTCAGAGGGCGTGTGGGAGGTCTCCATTGCAGTTCTATCGCTTGTAGGCAGTGCGACGTGTTGTGCTATAATGGTAACGAAGGAAGCCCCCGGAGAATGTACGCTGACGTTGACCCTTCGCGTGGTTGGAAGCCCCACAATGCGTGTCCGGACATCTCCCTGCGTCCGGGCCATTCTCGGTGCAACACTCGCGCGATGAGGGTCCCGTGGGAGAATTTCTCACGGGGGTTTGGAGTTTGGTCCTACAGGAGGGGTCCCCTGCTTTTTCTACCCTGGCCGGTGCGTTGGATGACCGTCCGACGAGCGACACGCCTCCACTTTTCGGCCTGTTCGTGTTCGGCCTCCTATCGTCGTGAACAACCGCCTGTATTGGCTTCTGGGGATCCTCACCGTCGGCGCCGTCGGCACGGCGATGTACTGCCTTGCCTCGTCTCCGACGGAGGTCGAGACGGTTCGGATGCAACAGCGGGAGGTCGTCGAAGTCTACGTCGCCACTGGGCGCATCGAGGCGCCCCGCACCAGCGATTTGGGCGTCGAGGTCGCCGGCACCGTCCAGCGGGTCGCCGTTGAGGGAGGGGCCGAGATCGAACGGGGCGACCGCCTGGTCGAACTCCGCCCGCGCAACGCGAAACTGGCCGTCGAAAAGGCCGAGGCGCGTGTCGAGACCCGCCGCAGCGAACTCCGGGAGGTCAAGCGCGGCGCCACCGACGCAGACATCCGGGCGGCCGAGTCCGAGGTCGAGCAGTTCGCCGCGCAACTCACCCAGGCCGAACGCGAACTGAAGCGGACGACGATGCTGTTCAAAGAGGGAGGGGTGACCGAACAAGAGCTCGAACAGGCCCGCACCGCCGCCCGAGAAGCACGCGCCCGGTGCAACAACGCCGAGGCTCGGCTCGACCGCCTCCGCGAACGCCCGCTCCCCGAGGAGCTCCGCGCCGCCCGCGCTCGGCTCGAACAGGCGACCGTCGATCTCGAGCGGGCCCGGAACGACGTCGCCGCGACGATCATCCGGGCCCCGTTCGACGGGCTTGTGCTGGCGACCGAGACCGAGGCGGGGGAGCGGGTAACCCCGAACCAGACCGTCGCTCGGATGGCCGACATGACGAGCGCCGAGGTCTACGCCGAGGTCGACGAAGACTACTTCGGCCGTCTCGCTCCCGGCCAGCCGGCCTCCCTTATCTTTCCGTCGATGCCCGAGAAGACCTGCTCGGCGACCGTCCGCCGGGTGGGTCCTGAAATTGCGACCGACCGAGGCGTCGTGGGGGTGCACTTGGCTCCCGACTCGCTGCCCAACAACGCCTTCCCCGGGCTGACCGTCGACGCGAACATCGAAGTGTCTCGCCTCGACCAGGCCCTGGCGGCGCCCACCGACGCCGTCATCCGCGATCCGAGGGGGACCTACGTGTTGACGGTCGAGGACGGGGAGACCGTCCGGCAGGCCGTCGACGTCCGTGCTCGCGGAGACGCCTGGATGGCCCTCGAGGGCATCGAGGCCGGCACGCAAGTCGTTCGAAACGCCGCCCGTCTGGAAATCGGCCAAGCCGTTTCCCCGGCCGGAGGGGATGAATCGTGATCCCCGACCGCCTCTCCTGGAGTGTCGCCTGGCGCAGCCTCCTGCGCTCGAAGCGCCTGACCGCCCTGACGCTGGTCGTGTTGTCGGTCAGCGTGGTCCTCGTCATCTTCCTGACCGCCCTGATGAACGGGGTCGAGCAAGACCTCATCGACGAGACGACCGGGGCGATCCCGCACACCACCATCGAACCCAGCGAGCGGCAACCGGCTGCACTGTGGGATCGGGACGTGTCCGATACGTCCGACAGCGGCCCTGTGTATGTCGGCGAGGAAACGACGCTTGCCAGCCAGAAGGGCGCCCTCGACGACTGGCAGCGCTGGATGCAGCTCGTCGAGCAATTCAGTCCCGCCATCGAGGGCGTCTCGCCGGCGGTCGAAGGACAAGGATTTGCCATCCGGGGAGAAAAACGGGAGGCGGTCCGCCTCTACGGGGTCGACCCCCGCCGCTACGACCGCCTAGTGCCGATCCAGGAGAGCCTCATTGAAGGACGATTCTACAAGCTCGGTCCCGGCGAGATCGCAATCGGATACAAGCTGGCGGACAACATGGAGGTCGGTGCGGGCGACCGGCTCCAGGTAACCACGCCTGAGGGACGGGGCCGCAGCATGCGGATCGTCGGCCTGTTCGACACGGGATTTGGGAGCATCGACGACGCAACAGTCTTCATGCCGCTCGGGGACGGTCAGTCGCTCTTTGGGCTCGGGTCGTCGGTCAACGCGATTGGCATCGAGATTCGGGACGTCTTCGAGGCCGACCGCCTCACCGAGCAGCTTCAGCGTCAGGTTCCGCATGACGTGACCAGCTGGATCGCCGAAAATGAACGGCTCCTCCGGGCGCTCGAGAGTCAGGGACGCTCTACTGATTTGATCACCTTTTTTACCGCGGTTGCGGCGGCCTTCGCTGTGGCCAGCATTCTGATCGTGCTGGTGACCAACAAACTTCAAGAGATCGGTATTTTGAAAGCGATGGGGGCGACCCGCCGTCAGATTCGGACCGTCTTTGCCCTGCAGGGAACCCTGCTTTCGCTATTCGGCGGCATTATCGGCTCCTCGGTCGGGGTCGGGGTCGTGGAGTTGTTGTCCCGGCTTGAAAGCGCACCGACGGCCGGTGGTCAAACGGAACCGCTCTTTCCGTTCGACCTCACGCCCGAGCTGGTCGTGGGGACCGTCGTCGGGGCCGTGCTCATCGGGTTCGTGGCGTCGCTGATCCCGGCCCGCCGCGCCGCCAACGTAGACCCCATCGAGGTGATTCAGAATGGCTGACGTGAACGACGAACAGTGCCCACCGGACGCCGAGGCCGACGACACGATCCTGCGCCTGGAGGACATTCGGAAGACCTATACCAACGGGGTCGACGAGGAGGTGCTGTTCGGCATCGATCTTGAACTGAAGGTCGACGATTTCGCCGTGCTGGTCGGCAAGAGCGGCTCGGGCAAGACCACCCTGCTGAACATCATCGGGCTCCTCGACACCCCGACCGCCGGCCGGCTCTTCCTCGACGACCGCGAGACCTCGACGCTCGACGAGGAGGAGCGGGCGCAGCTCCGCCGGGAGTACATTGGGTTCATCTTTCAGTTTCACCATCTCCTCCCCGACTTCAACGTCCTCGAGAACGTGCTGATGCCGTGTCGCATCCGCGGGAAAGAATACGAGGAGGCGGCCCACGACCGGGCGGTCGACATGCTCGAGATGGTCGGCCTCGACGAGAAGATCCAGACCCCTGTCAACGAGCTGTCTGGGGGCCAGCAGCAACGCGTCGCCACGGTCCGTGCCTTCGCCAACGATCCGACGGTCGTGCTGGCCGACGAGCCGACCGGCAGCCTCGGGTCCGAGACCTCGCAGTCGGTCATGAGCCTTATGCGGGACATCAATCGGGAGACGGGCACGGCCTTTCTGATGGTCACCCACGACCCCGAGCTCACCGACCACGCCGACCGGGTCATCGAGCTCCGCGACGGCCGCATCGCCTCCGACGAGGAGTAGGCCCGCACCGTCGTCCCAACGATCGCCGTGGGGCACACAAGGCCCGGGACTGAGCGTGTACTCCGTC
>CAZMDV010000178.1:0-5844 GCA_964564875.1 uncultured Salinivenus sp. | reverse complement strand
ATCGAGCCACGCCTGCCGCTGAGCATGACGCTGAGCATATTCGGGGCCCTGTCCAATGGGCGACCCCGGCGGCGTGTCCACGGAGGCAGGGCGTGTCGTCGTTTCGCGGGAGCGGTCCAAAAACCGGGCAATGGACGCCTGGATGGCGGCCCGATGGGCCTTGGCCTCCGCCGTTGTCCCGGAGTGGGCCGCAAGCCAGTCCCGAAGCGTGCGCAGGTGCTGTTCGAGCCGGGCCCGCACGGCAGGCGCGCCCTCGGCGGCGTCGGCGCGATCGAGCAACACGTCCGTCCAGGCCTGCTGAACCGTACGTTGGATCTCAGCCCGGTAGGCGTCGTCCGGGGAATCGGCCTTCCAGACCGCGTCCGTGATCTCTGTGAGCGTTTCCCGCAACCCCGGCAGGACGGAATCCGCATCGTGCTGCTCGATGAGCCGCATCGCCCGGGTCGGCTGCGTGAGGGCATCGAGCACCATGGTCGCCGCCATCTCGGTCGGGGCGTAGGGGTCGAAGGTGGGATCTGTGCGCCCGTCGAACAGCTCGCGGTTGTCGCCGTGGCCGGGCGGTCGAGGGGGGATCTGTTCCCGGGCCGCTTCCGGTAGGGCGAGCGCTGACGGACGAATCGTCGACAGGAGCTTGTCGAGCGCCGCCCTCTGACGCTCTGCCGGAACAGCCTCGGAGAGCTGCGGGCTTTCGTCGCCCCGCACGGCGTACTCGTAGGACTCGCCGCCCAGAAGCTTCGCCGTCGCCTCAGCCTGATACCGGTGGCGCAGATAGAGCGGCACGAGCACCTCCTCCATCAGGGCCAGCGGCTCGTCGCGCTTCACGACGGCCTCGCCGAAGCGGTCAAGCGCCACGTCCCGCACGTCCATTTCGCGCTCGAGGGCCTGCACCATGTCTTGGCCATTGTCCCAGAGATTGGATTTCGGATGGGCGGCGCCCGCGGGACGCGCGTCAGCGTCCGTAATGTATTTCAGTCCCTCTTGCTTTGCATCCTGAATGATGCGGCCCAGCAACTCCGCTTCTGTCTGGTCGGGACCGGGCTGTTCGTAGGCGTAGCGGGCAGCCACCTTGTCCCACCGTTCCACGCCGGTATCGTAGGCCCGGTCGAGTGTGATCGAGTCGCCCTGCACCCGGGCGAGCGGCGCTGGGTAGTCCATCACCGAGGCGCGGTCATTGACCGACGCGGCAAAGTTGTGGGCGAGGCCAAGGGTGTGCCCCACCTCGTGCGCCGAGAGCTGCCGGATGCGGGCGAGCGCCATTTCCAGCATCGGGTCTTCTTCGGCCGGGAAGCCATCAGCGTGGGCGCCCTGATACGGCGCGAGAAGCCCTTCGGCCAGCAGGTAGTCCTGCCGTACGCGCCGCGACCCGAGGGTGACGTGTCCCTTCAGGATTTCGCCGGTGCGAGGATCGGTGACGGAGGCGCCGTAGCTCCAGCCCCGCGTGCGCCGGTGGACCCACTGGATCACGTTGTACCGCACGTCCATCGCGTCGGCGGTGTCGGGGAGCATCTCTACCCGATAGGCGTCCTCGAAGCCAGCCGCCTCGAATGCCTCGGCCCACCACCGCGCCCCGTCGAGCAGGGCGCTACGCACCGGCTCGGGCGTGCCGGGATCAAGATAGTATACGATCGGCTCTTCTGGCGGACAGAGCCCATCGTCTCCCGGCGCCTCTGCGCACCGGAGGCGATGCCGGTTTACCAGCCGCTGTGTCATAGATTCGCCGACGGGCGTGGCGTAGTCTTCGTAGGACTCGTAGAACAGCCCGGACTGGGGAGCGAAGCGACGCGGGGTGTATCTAGACGTGTCGGGGAGCTCGACGAGCGAATGACGGACATGAAGCGTCACCGCACGCGGGTCCGCCGCGGTTTCTTGCACGTACTCTCCTGGATCCCCGTCGGTCGTGAAGGTAAGCCGGGCCTCCAACTCCGTGTTCTGCGGGAAGGCCTTGGTGTTCTTGAGGTAGGGCGCACTGCGGCTCTCGTCGACCGAAAACGTGCCCTGATCAGTATTCTCGAGGCGGCGGCCCACGCCGTGGGCGTCGCGCACCACGAAGTCGGTGGCCTCCACCAGGACGTGCCCATCGGGCCCCTCCGCCGCCACCTCAAATCCCCATAGAACGCCCGGCGCAAACGCCTCCCGCACGGCCTCCCGCTCCTCCGGATTGTCGGTGGCGGCACGGTAGTCGAGATTGGGCGCCACGAGCAGCACCTTCGGCCCCGTTCGCTCGAAGCGCACGATGCGCTGCCCCCCCAGCTGACCGCGATCGAGCCCCACCGGGTTTGACCCGAGGCCCGTCCGAAGCGAGTTCACGTAAAGAAACTCCGCCCCGAATTGCGAGATCTCGAGCCAGAGGGTTCCGGCGTCTGCGTCCCAGTACACCGGAACGTAGCCATCGATCACCTTCATCCCCTCGGTCTTTTCGGCAATCGTGGGGACCTCATCGGAGCCGTCGGCCTGGACCGACGCGATCGGAGCAACCAGTAGAAGGCCTCCGATGAGCAAGGGTCCACGGAGGAGGCGAGACAAAAGACCGTTCATGGCCAGTACGAGTATGCTGCGAGCGAGCGAGTCGAACGGCGTTCGGGAACGCCTGCGAGAAATGAACTTACGAAATTTGCCACTGGAAAACGAAATGGCCGAGGGGCTTGAAATTCCTGGATTCTTTGCGGGGCGACTGTGGAATTCTCATCCGCCGCGTGCGCATTTTCCGTCGGCGCCCGTTACTTTTTGGGACGTGTGTATTCTGTAGACGACGCGGTCTCACACCGATGCCAACGGTGGTCCCGTAGCGCTCGACACCAACATCTTATCGAACAACTGACCACTCCCTCATGGAAGTAGGAGCCAACGAAGCCAAGGGCACAATTGTCGAGGTCCTCGGCCCAGTCGTCGACGCCGAGTTTCCTGCCGATGGCGTGCCCGACATTCTCGATGCTCTTCGGATCGAGCGCGAGCAGGGACAGGACCTGGTCCTGGAAGTGCAGCAGCACCTCGGAGAGCGGCGCGTGCGGGCCATCGCCATGGATTCGACTGATGGTCTGCAGCGTGACCAGGAAATCGTCGCGACGAATCAGCCCATTACCGTGCCTATTGGGGAGGAAATTCGGGGACGCCTCTTTAACGTCGTCGGGCAGCCCATCGACGGCCTTCCGGAGCCGGACGTCGACCAGCACCGTCCCATCCACCAGGATCCGCCCGAGTTCGACGAACTGGCCGGCTCACAGGAGGTCCTGGAAACCGGCATCAAGGTGATGGACCTGATTCAACCCGTGCCGAAGGGGGGAAAGGTCGGGCTCTTCGGGGGAGCCGGCGTGGGCAAAACAGTCCTCATCATGGAGCTCATCAACAATATCGCCAAGGCGCACGAGGGCCTCTCCGTCTTCTCGGGCGTTGGCGAGCGCACCCGCGAGGGCAACGACCTCCTCCGGGAGATGATTGAGGCCGGCGTGATGACGTACGGGGAGGAGTTCCGAGAATCGATGGAAGCGGGGGGCTGGGATCTCGACGCTGTCGACTTCGACGTGATGAACAGCGAGAGCAACATTTCGCTCGTCTTCGGGCAGATGAACGAGCCCCCTGGCGCGCGAGCTCGTGTAGGCCTCACCGGCCTCACGATTGCCGAGTACTTCCGCGACCTTGGCGGGCGCGACGTGCTCTTCTTCCTCGACAACATTTTCCGCTTCGTGCAGGCGGGGCAGGAGATGTCGGCGCTCATGGGCCGTATGCCGAGCGCGGTGGGCTACCAGCCGACGCTCGCCAGCGAAATGGGCGACCTGCAGGAGCGCATTACCTCCACGCAGGAGGGCTCCATTACCTCCTTCCAGGCCGTGTACGTGCCGGCGGACGACCTGACGGACCCGGCCCCGGCCACCACCTTCGCCCACCTCGACTGCACGACGGTGCTCTCGCGCCAGCTGGCCACGCAGGGCATCTACCCGTCCATCGACCCGCTCGACTCCACGAGCCAGATGCTCAACGAGCGGGCCCTCAGCACGGAGCACTACGAGACGGCGCAGGAGGTGAAGGAAATCCTGCAGCGCTACGAGGAGCTCCAGGACATCATCGCCATTCTGGGGATGGACGAGCTGAGTGAGGCGGACAAGCAGGCCGTCAACCGCGCCCGCCGCGTCCAGCGGTTCCTGAGCCAGCCGTTCTTCGTGGCCGAGCAGTTTACCGGCACGCCTGGCCAGTACGTGGAGATCGACGAGACCATCCGCGGCTTCCGCATGATCCTCGACGGCGAGCTCGATCACCTCCCTGAGCGGGCCTTCCTCCTTAAGGGCACGATCGACGAGGTCATCGAGGAAGGCGAGAAGATGACTGACGAAGAATAATCAGTTCCGAATTGCGGGTGGCGAACTGCGAGTTTGTCTCATCCGCCGCACTACGCGACAAAAATTTCATGACAGGTCATCCTGAGCGCCAGCGAAGGATCTCTCCGAATGAGGCGGAGGCATTCTCGATGCGCACTGCCGAAAGGCCCCGCTTTTCGCCGGAACCGAAGAGACTCTTCGGTCGCAGGCTCCCTCAGAATGACCGATTCCGGGCTGGCTAGGGCGGATCTCACCCTGGTGAAATTTTTGTCGCGTAGCAACCTCATTTCGCCCCGCATTCGAAATTCGCAACTCGAAAACAGAAATTGCCCCATGGCCGACGAGCTGACCGTTGACATCGTTACGCCAGACGGGCGCACCTATCAGGGGCCGGCCAACGGCGTGCGGGCCCCTGGGGTCGAGGGGTCCTTCGAGGTCCGGCAAGACCACGCCCCCTTGATCGCAGCCTTCGGCATCGGCCCCCTCATTGTGAAGACGCAGGCAGCCCACGAGTACGCCGACGTGCGCGGTGACCGCATCATCTTCGCCACGAGCGGCGGCTTCCTCGAAATTGTGGAAAATAAGGTGACCGTGCTGGCCGAGACGGTGGAGCCGGCCTCCGAGATTGACGTGGAACGGGCGGAGAGTGCCGAGGAGCGGGCGCGGCGTCGTCTGGAGGAAGGTGTGGAGGAGGAAGAACGAGAGACGTACGAGGCTGCACGCGAGCGGGCCCGGAATCGCCTCCGTGTGGCTATGGGCAAGGTGGGGCAGCGCACGTCGTAACGGTCTTGAGTTGAGGGTTGAGCGTTCTGGGGTGAGGGGTGGGGAGATGTCGATTTGGGGACTGGATCAGAGGGATCGTGTTCGTACAGAGGGACGTTTTCATTCTGTCGTCTCTCTCACGGCGTTTTCTCCGCCATGGAGAAAAAGAAGAACCTGTTCCGCATCGACACCGGCCGTACCCACGGCTGGCAGGTCCGCATCACCCGCGACGGCGAGCGGCACACCAAGCTCTTCTCGGACAAGAAGTACGGCGGCGAAGAGGCGGCCTACGAAAAGGCCCTGGCGCATCGCAACGAGAAGCTTGCGGAGCTCCCTGATCTGCCGGAGGAAGGCCCGCTTCAAACCGACGAGGTGCACCAGCGGCGCTGGGAGGCCGTTACCCGCACCGGCGTGAAGGGAATCGGCTTCACGATGACGACCTACAGCCGGACCACCGACGCGAAGCGGCCTTACATTAGCGTCCACTGGCCAGGGGAGGACCGGTGGCGATGCACAAGCATCTCCATCGTGAAGCACGGCGTGCAGGGGGCCCTAAACGAGGCGGCCGAGACGCTGACTGAGCACGCCGACCCCGACCTCACGGTGGAGGAGATGATCGAAACGGCCCGTCCGGCGGTTGAACGACTGCTGGAGCAAAACGACGTGGCGGAGATGGTCTGAAGGCGTGCATAGACGGGGGAACGCGCGTGCGCGGGGGCATCGGCGCGTCGACCCTCATCGCACTCGTCTCGCCCGACGTAGAAAAGCCCCT
>CAZMDV010000177.1:0-5844 GCA_964564875.1 uncultured Salinivenus sp. | reverse complement strand
AGGCCGCTCGGAGCCCGAGAGAGAAATGGAAGCAGACTCTAAAACTCGTCATCCATCCCACTCCGGCCCAGCAGTGGACAGAGGCGTCTCAAGGAGCCGGGATTGCCGAACTCATTCCGTACTGGCTCAATTTCAGCATCTGGGGGATTCTTTGGTCCGTGCTTTTGTTCTTCACGGTCTGGCGCTCGGATCTGCTGCGGCATCGCGAAGGACGCCCTGCTCGGGAGCAAGGATGGGGCATCTAACTCGCCCCAAACGTCCAGAGCGTTCCCCCTCAATCCGTCAGGGACAGCCTGTCAGAGGCCCCAGAAGGCCACAATGCCGAGCGTCGTCACGACGGCCAGGAGGAGCTGGAGCGGGCCGCCGACGCGGGCGTAGTCGCTGAATTCGTATCCCCCCGGCCCATAGACGAAGAGGTTCGTCTGGTAGCCCACAGGCGTCATGAACGCGGTGCTGGCCGCGAACGTCACCGCGAGCACGAACGCGAACGGGTTGGCCCCCAGTTGGGTCGCGGCCTCCACCGCCACCGGGAGAAGCAGCACCACGCTGGCCTGATTGCTGATGAGGTTGGTCATCAGGGCGGCCAGCACGTAAAATACGCCAAGGACGACGGGGGCCGGGAGCACCTCGGCACTCGACACGATGAGCTTGCCCAGGAGGTCGGCCCCGCCGGTTTCCGACAGCGCCTTGCCGAGCGGAATGACGCCGGCGAGCAGAAAAATGATGTCCCACTGCACGGCCTCGTATGCCTCGGCCGGTTTGACGATGCCCGTGGCAATCATCGCGACGACGCCTCCGAGGGCCGCCACCATGATCGGCAGCACGCCGAGGGCGGCCAGTCCCACGACCGCGAGGACGGTCCCCACCGCGAGCGGGAGCTTTGACGACCGAAAGCGCTGGAGATTGAGCTCCCCCGCCACAATAACATTTGGATCGTTCGCGAGCCGGTCGACCGTCTCGGCCTTCGACTCGATGAGGAGCACGTCGCCGGGCCGAAGCCGGAAGTCGGCCAGCCGCTCATGGGCCGTTTCGCCTCCGCGCCGCACGGCCAAGACCGCTGCCCGGTAAAAGTCCTGCAGCCCCGCCGACTCGATCGTTTCGCCGACCAGATCCGAGCCCGCGGTGATGACGATCTCGACGAGCGTTTCGTCGGGGCCAAGCGTTTCCAGGTCCGCCTCGGTGGCCACGTCGGGGACGAGGTCAATGCCCTCTACGTCGAACAGGGCGTGCAGGGCGTCCTTCGTCAGTCGAATCGTGAAAATATCCCCGCCCTCGATCGTCGTCGACAGGGGCGGTTCTCGCCGATAGGTCCCCTCCCGGACGACCTGCGTCACGTTTGCCTCAAAGTCGACGTGTTCGAGGGCTTCCTCCAGCGTCCGCCCAATGAAAGGCGAATCGTCGGCCACGATGATCTCTGTGAGAAACACGTCCTGCTCGGTCGACTCCCGCTGGCTCCGGGGCCGGACGTGCGAGGGTGTCAGCCAGAAGCCCACGGTGAGCAGGTAGAGGGCGCACGTGGCAAAGACAATGAGCCCGAGGTGCGTAAACTCGAACATCGAGAAGGGCTGTCCGAGGAGCTCCCCGGAGATGCTGCTCGCCAGGAGGTTCGTGGAGGTGCCGATGAGGGTGAGCATCCCGCCAGCCATCGACGCGTACGAGAGGGGAAGCAGCAGCCTGGAGGGCGACGTATCGTTCTCGTGGGCGAGGTCGCTCACCATGGGCAGCAGAATTGCGACCGCCGCGGTGTTGTTGATGATGCCGGAGAGCGGGCCCACGAGGCCAATCGTTGCGCCGAGCTGCTTGTGGACGTTGTCGCCGGTGTACGCCGCCACGGCCGCCTGGATGCGCTGGATGGCCCCGGTGCGCCGCACCCCTTCGCTCAGAATCATCATTGCGAGGATGGTAATGGTCGCGGCGTTGGAGAAGCCCGACACGCCCTCGCTCGGGGAGACCCCCGTCCACGGGCCGAGCACCATGAGCGTGACCATGATCCCGAGCGCCGTGACGTCGATGGGCACCGGCTCCGTGACGAACAGGATGAGCGCCACGAGGATAATCAGAAAGACCAGAAGCGCGCCGACGCTCACGGTAGGCATCAGACGGAGAATTGGAGCCAGCGCAAGAGACCGGGCGAAATTCCGGGAGGGAATGATCGCCCTCCGGCGGAGTAGGGGAATTTCGGGAGTCGTCTTTCCCGTGCTGGACCATGAAAGCAGACACGGAGCCAGCATTCAATGGGGCTACACGCCAAAGGGAAAGGTCTCCGGCATCCCCTCCGCGGCTCCGGCCTTGAGCGGCGTGACGGCCTCCGTCTCGTCGAACCAGACGTACTCGTCGAACTGCTGTGGCAGGCGGGCCCGAAAGTAGTGGCTCTGGAGCTCCGTCTGGGGCCGGTAGACGACCCCGATCGCCCGCTCCAGCCGTTCTTTGGCAAGCGCGTCGCGCACCTCGGAGGCATGATCGCTGCGCAGCGGGAGAAGAAATGAGGGCACCTCGCTCTCGTGACAGAGGCGCTCGTAGCTTTCCTCGTGGGAGGGTCGCACCTCCTTCACCTCCATGGGGCCTTCCCATTCGGAGGCGGCAGCCACGGTGCCCCGATCGGTCCCAAATCCGATGAGATAAGCCTCCCGGCCGTACTCCTCCCGGCAAAGCTGCCCCACGTTGTGCTGGCCGCGAGCGTTCATTTCCGTGGCGGTGGCGTCGCCGAGATGTGAGTTGTGTGCCCAGACGACGGCCTTTGCCGCCCCGTCCCGGAATTGCCGCACCTCTTGCAGCGTGTCAAACATGTGCTGATCCCGCAGATTCCACGAGTTACTCGACCCGTAGTACATCGCCCGATAGTACTCCTCGGCGTCGGCCACGAGCCGCGCGTTCTGGACGGCGTTCAGAAACCGCTCTCCATCCTCGTCGAGATACTGCAATCGTCGGTCGAGCAAATCCTCGAGTATGGCGATAACTTCGTCCTCACACTCGCGGTACCCGCCCGCAAGGGTCGCCCGCCCGTAGGCGGCCGGGTCGTGCTCCCAGGGCGTCAGGCACCCATATCGGTCGCGCGCGACCGAGGCGGCCTCGGAATCAACGTCGTCGAGATACGTGAGGACCGCTCCGATGGAGGAATACATGCTGTAGAGATCGAGCCCATAAAAACCCGCCTGGTCGGCGCGGGACTGCGTGTCATTGTATTTGCGAAGCCACTCGAGGAAGGAAAGCACCTCCTCGTTCGCCCACATCCAGGTGGGGAATCGGGTGAATGCCTCTTCAGGGACGGCCGACTGATCCAGATCGCGAACGTAGGCGTCGACCTGTGCGGCGTCGGGCCAGTCTGCCTCGGCTGCGACGACGGTGAACCCCTTCTCCTCGATCAGCGCCCGGGTGATCTGGGCGCGCATCCGGTAGAACTCCGCGGTGCCGTGGGTGGCCTCTCCGATGCAGACGACCTGCGCGTCGCCGATCCGCCGGAGTAGTCCGTCGAGGTCGGCGGTCGACAGGTCGTCGAATCGCTCGGCAGCAACGGCAATGTGCTCGGGAACGGTCTCGGGCTCCGGAGGCGCCGGGGCCACCTCGGCGGCGGTCGCGCCATCTCCCGAGGGCGACCACCCGGCCTCCCCCACCAGGGGCACGAAGCGGACGGCACCGAGCTCTTCCTCTTCGTACTCGGTCTCCCCCATCCGTCGGACCCGCTTGAGCTCCTGCACCCGTGAGGCCGCCCCCGTCGGCACCACGAGCCGACCGCCGACGGCCAGCTGGTCGAGAAGGGGCTGGGGCACCTCGGGCCCGGCCGCCGCCACCTGAATGGCGTCGAAAGGGGCGTGTTTGGGCCACCCGAGCGTGCCATCCCCGTGGCGCACGTGGACGTTGTCGTATCCGATTTCTTCGAACCGCTCCCGGGCAGCCGTCGCGAGCGCCTCGTACCGCTCGATGGTGTAGACCTCGGCGAAGATCCGACTCAGGACCGCGGCCGCGTAGCCCGAACCGGTGCCCACATCGAGCACCCGCTCCTCGGGCGAAGGCTCCAGCTCTTCGGCCATCAGCGCGACCATGTACGGCTGGGAAATGGTCTGGTCTTCCCCGATGGGAAGCGGCGCGTCCTGATACGCGAATTCAGCGAGATCGCCCCCGACGAACGCCTCGCGGGGAACTTCGCGCATCGCCCGAAGGACGAGGTCGTTCGAAATGCCTCGCCGCTCTAGCTGGTGACGTACCATCTCCTCGCGCTGACTCGAAGAGTCGTTCGACGACGGCACTCGTGGATCAATTCTGGGCATGGGTCCAACTCGGCTTTATTCGGAGAACTTCGGAGATGAAGACACGGACGGTGCACACACTGTAACCGAAACGAAGAGACCCGCATGTGGCGGGATTGTCCCACCTTCGGGCCGGGACAAGTATCCGGCGACGTGTGCGTACATTTCCCACAGCCCGCCGATCTCTCCGACGACGGGCTCCGACGAGTGAAACGACCCGGCCCCGAACGGTGCGTAGGAAAAGCCCCCACATTCTAATCGAACTCTAACCGTCTGTTTGTTTCTGCTTTGTTACATAGATTGGCGTACACGTTGACGAGGTCGACACACATGCAGGTGGCCCATGAGCCCAATAAAGTCTGCCTGGACCCTTCCCTTCTTGCTGCTGGGGGGCGTCATCGTCCTGACAGCCGTGGACGGAGCGCCCCTCCCCGAGGCTCCGTCTCCCACCCCCGTCGAGACCGACGGGTCTCAGTTCGTTCCAGTGCAGCGCGCCGCCCTGGCGCCCCCAAAGACCGGGGAGGAGCTCTACCAGGAGGCGTGCGCCAACTGCCACGGTCCCAATGGCACCGGCGCCCCGCGAAGCCAGGTCGCCTTCGACGCGCCTATTCCCGACTTCACCGACTGCAACTTCGCGACTCGCGAGCCCGACGGCGACTGGATCGCCGTGGCCCATCAGGGCGGGCCGACGCGTGGCTTCTCTGAAAAAATGCCCGCCTTTGGAGATGCCCTGACGGAAGCGCAACTCCAGAAGATCATGGATCACATCCGCTCGATGTGCCCGGACGACGACTGGCCGCGCGGCGAACTCAATCTGCCCCGCCCCCTGGTCACCGAAAAGGCGTATCCCGAGGACGAGGCGGTCCTCACCTCGTCGGTGGACGTGGAGAACGAAGGAGCGGTGATGAACGAGTTCGTCTACGAACGACGATTCGGCGCGCGCAATCAGCTTGAGGTCGTCGTTCCCTTCGGCTTCCGCGAACGATCAGACGGCTCCTGGACGGGCGGGCACCTCGGAGATGTCGCGATTGGGACCAAGCGGGCCGTCTACCACAGCCTGGAGAGCGGATCCATCTTCAGCCTGACCGGCGAGGTGCTCCTGCCCACCGGGGCCGAAGAGCAGGGCTTTGGGTCCGGAACGACCGTGTTCGAGCCGTTTGCCTCGTACGGGCAAATTCTGCCGGCGGGGGGCTTCTTTCACTTCCAGGGCGGGGCCGAAATCCCCTTGACTCGCCCCACTCAGGAGGCATTTTTCCGCGGGACCCTCGGGAAGAGCTTTGCCTCGGGGCGCTGGGGGCGCACCTGGTCCCCCATGGTGGAGCTGTTGGGCTCGCGGGAGTTGGAATCGGGGGCCACGACCCACTGGGACCTCGCTCCACAGATGCAGGTGACGCTCAATACCCGCCAGCACGTGATGTTGAACGTCGGCGTTCAGATCCCGGTGGACGATCCGGGCCGCGACACGCGGGTCACGGTCTACCTGCTGTGGGACTGGTTTGACGGCGGCTTTCTTGAAGGCTGGTAGCCTTCTCTAGCATACTGCTTTAGGGGGGTGCGATCTCAAAATCCATTTTTTGGCACGTCATTTCGAGCGCAGTCG
>CAZMDV010000176.1:0-5860 GCA_964564875.1 uncultured Salinivenus sp. | reverse complement strand
CTAGGGACTGGTGAACGACAGTGGTGATGCCCTCGGGCGGCAGCGAGTCGATCTGCTACCAGGTTCCGGCGCTCGTGCGGGCGAGCGCGGGCCCTCAGACCTCATCCAAACCCTTGGGGGGTGATCGTCCAAGTTTTCTGGATTCTCCACCGCGAGGACGGCATATTTACGATCGTGTCTGAGACCTCCCTTTCGGATGCTACTGGAAACCATTCTACCCGGGCATGCCTGTTCCTGAATTCCGCGTCTGGGACGGAGAGAAGATGATTTACGTCAATGACAGCGCCCTTTGGTCGCTGCGGATTCGGGCGTCTTCCAAGTGGGCACTCTACTACAAGACCCGGCGTCACTGCAGCAAGTCTCCAGAGACCGATCTCATGCAGCACATCGGCGTGGAGGACGCGGAGGGGGAGAAGATCTTCGGCAAGGACATTTTGCGAGACGAGGCGGGGACGCTTGGGCTGGTGTGGTGGAATGCAGAGAAGGGGCGCTACTACCTGTTGCACCCCGATGGCGACATGGTGGTGGCTTCCCAAGAGACCCTCGGGTGGCAGCCGTGGTGCATCGCAGGCAATGTCCACGAGGATCCGGACCTCATGGACGCGGACTTGAGTCGACTTCTACGACATCTGAGACGGCAGGTGGACGAGGTGGAGTGTCCGATCTGTGGAGGGACAGACTTCGAGGTGGACAGGGCTCTGGTTCCCCAAGGGGCTGCGATGGAGGGAGGGGAGGAACCGCTTCCGGTCGAGTGCGCTCGCTGCAATCACGTCATGCTCTTCAAGATGGAAGGCATCGTGTAGCGAACTCCAGCGGCGTCCCCGACAGGGGCCGGATGTTGAGCGTAGGCAGAGGGGGGCGGCTAGGCGCCTGCAAAGGCCGGCTCGTCCGCTTCCTTGCGGGCCTCGTACCGACGGCCAAGAAACCGGATGACGGCGATCCAGGCCAGGAGCAAGATGGCAACGGCTAGGGACAGCCAGCGAGCGTCCGTGATCACCAGGGCCGTGAGGCCGAGGTTGAGCACGACCGAGGCCACCTTCGCGGCCCGCTGTACGAACATGTCGATGAACGACTTGGCCTTGTATTTCTCGTCCTGGGTGGTGGGCGTATACAGGGCCTCCTTGGCCGACTGATTGATCGAGTAGTTCAGCGCGTTGTCGCTCACGGACATAAACCCGACGAGCGCGAGCGTAGGAAGGAGGACGAATCCAAGGGTTCCGCCCAGGATGGCCAGCGGGAGAAAGAGCAGCGCCGCCTTTACGCTGTAGCGCTTCATGACGAGGGATGTCAGGAAAAGCTGCACCCCGATCGACACGAGGCTGGTGGCTTGTCCCACACGCCCGAAGAAGGCATCCCGCTCCGAGGAATCCGCGATTTGCTCCTCGACGATCATGGCCAGCTGAAAGTCGACGATGTTGGAGACCATTTCGTAAATCCCTAGCAGAGCGGCGATACCCAGCAGATACTTCGAGTTTAGCACGAGCTTGCCGCCTTCCAAAAACGCGTTTTCCTCCTCATCGAGCACGGCCTCCTCCTTGGGGGCACAGGGGACCTCCGGATCGGCCTGGCACTCGCGCCGGTGAATCCAGACGGCCAGCGCCGCGATGACGGCGGTGGGGACGAGGCAGGCAAACACCAGAATGGAGCGTCCCATCTGCTCCGCGAGCCCGCTCACCACGGTAGCCCCTACGAAGCCGCCCACGACCCCACCCAGGCCCACAATGCCGTATAACCGCTCCGCCTGATCGCCTGTGTTCAGGTCATTCGCGAACGCCCAGAAGGTAGCCACCATGACCGTCGTCCAGATGTCGCCCGTGACGTAGAAAGACCACACGGCTGTGTCGCCGAGGGCCTCAATGTCGTTGATGACGCTCCCGAAGAATACGAAGAGCGCCCCGAACGCCCCGCAGAAGATCACAATCAGGTAGTGGCGGGCGTAGCGCCGGACGAGCCACGTAAACGCGCCCACGACGGCGAACGCTACGAACATGTTGAGCACCTTGCCCACCTGCTCGGCCTGAGCGCCCGACAGGACCCATCCCGCCATGTGCAGGGGATTGTCCCCAAAATAGCTAATGACGAGGCCGCGCTTGATGGGCTTGAGGACCCAAAAAATCGCGATGACGAGGAAGAAGTAGGCCGAGAGTCCCAAGGCCTTCGGCCACTCGCCCGTTCGGATGTCGAAGAATTCCTTGCGAAGGCGTTCGATCATTGCGCTGCCACCCGGCATCGTGGTGGGCGGAGCAGAGCCCTGCTACTCCTGGTTCGCTCGATTGATGGACGCGTCCCACGAAGCTACGAGACACAGGCGGGCCATTCCGAGAATCTGCCCGTCTTCCTTCGTCCTGCAAAGCGGCCTGTCGTTACGACTCGGCATGGTCGGAGGCCACGGGGGAGACGGTGTCATGGGAGGAGGCATCGGAAGGCTTCCGGGGCTCGGCCAGCGTTTCAATCTCTGCCCCGGAAGCATCGTCCAGAAGGGAAGTCAGCCGCGGATCGTCCGCCGCGCGCAGGTAGTGGCGTGCATCGTCCCAGTGACGAATCTCGAGACTAAAGAACGTGGTTCCCACCTCGGTGGCCTGATCGCCTCCAGGGTCGTCGAGGAGCGGCAGCAGATATCGGCGCGTATCGTAGTCGACGAGGTTGTCGACGAACTCGATGGCACTGTCGCGCAGGGTCGGGTCGGGACTGGTGAAGCCCAGGTACGCGTCGTAGATGTCGCGCTGGTCGTATCGAAGGCCCAGCAGGCGAAATATGCGTTCGAGGCTCTCCCGGCGGAGGGCCCGCAACTGGTCCGGGTCTACGGGTCCCCGTTCGCCGGAGCTGGCCTGCCGGCGAAGCCACAGGATGTGACCGAGGGCGGCGTAGTGCCGGGCCTCCCGCTCGATCGCGTCGTCCAGCTGGTCGGCGTCCGACGAGGCATCGACGGCCTGGTGTAGCTTGCTGAGGGCGCGCGTGATGGCGTGGCGCACAGGGATGGGGACCTTGCGAAGCCCCCGGACCAGGGTCGACAGCGCGAATGGCCCCGGCTTTTTCACAAAGATCGGCGGAATGCGCTGGCGCGTCTGGAGATCGATCTCCGAATCGACGAGATAATCGTACAACGTTCCGAGCACGGGCGGCTCGAACGACGCAAGGGCCTGACGGGCAGCCGACTCATAGGCGTCCTCGCCCAGCCGCTCGACCAGTGGATACACGAACGATCGGTCGCTCGTCATTCCCGCGGCCGTAATCGCCGCGCGCGTCACCTGTGCCGACTCGTCCTGCAAGAGGCGATGAAGCAGCTCGTTTCGGTAGGAGCGGTCAAGCACCCCCAGGAGGCGGGCCACCTGCGTGCGGGTCTGCGGGGCGCGCTCCCCCTCCAACTTCACGAGGCGCCGCAGTAGGGACTCGGAGACGAGCTGGTACTCCTCCGGGTCACCGTCCGTGGCGATGAGGCCGACCATGGCCGCCTGAATCTGGGGATCGTCGTGGGCAAGGCCCTGCTGAAGGCGTTCGGTGCGGTACTCCGTATTCTGGCAGTAGAGGTAGCGCGCGGCCTCGAGTTGCACGTCGGGATCGGAGTCCCGGAGCATCTCGGCCACTGCTTCGCCGACCCCTTCTACCTGTCGCACCCGGAGCACCCGAATCGAGTGCTCGCGCACGGCGGCGGCGGGGTGGTCCAGCAGGCACTTTAGCGCATCGACGGGCACGGGACCGGTCCCATCTTCAATCTTCTCCAGGGCCCGAAGCGCTTCCGTTTCGGCGTGGCTGCAGAGCGAGTCGAGCAGCTCGTCGGCACTGACCTCCGGCTCGCCCTCCTCGTCCGGCGTTTCGTACGTGGTCTCCTGCTCGCGCAGCTGCGTTCGGAACTGATCGACGTACGACCGGCGCGCCTGATAGGCGAGTACGCCCCACCCTGCAATCAGCGTCAAGGTGACGAGACTCAGCATCTGCACGCTGAGCCCGAGGCTCGTTACCAGCAGGAGCAGGAGCACGCCCCCGAGGCCCTGCGCGCCCTGGTCCACGAACACGTCGATGAAAACCTTGACTCGCTTCTTCTTCGGCAGCGGGACCGGCACAAACAGGAGCTCTCGCCCCGTCTTGTCGAGGGAGTGCTTCAGGCTCTGCCCGGTGCCGCGAAGGAGGATGCCCGCCATGAGTCCAGGCACCACGAACATCGCGGTACTCCCGAGGGCCAGCGCGCCCGGCAGTACCGACAGGGCGCCGCCGATGCCCACCACGCGCATCAGCCGGGGAGCGAGCACGAACTGCACGAGGAGGGCCACGACACTCACCCGGCCGTAGAACTGGCCCATGAACGACGTCAGTCCGGCTTCCGTGGGGTAGGCCCGGGCCGCGACGGTTTTGAACTGATAATCTACGAGGGTCGTGACGACGACCATCAGCGTAATAATGCCGATGATCAGCTGGATGTGGCGCGACTCGGCGATGATCGAGAGGGCCGTTTCGTTACTGGCCGTCTCGGACTCGTCGGCAGAATCCTGCAGCGCCGCAGTCTGCTGACGGTGGCGCTGTCGGATCCGGCGGGCAAGAACGGTCGCGACGAGCAGCACGCCGCTTGCGATCCACAGGAGGTTCTCGCTCGCCATGCCGACGGTGTCGACGAGCAGGCCCGTAATCTCGCCCCCGACAATGGCCCCAAAAATGGCGCCCGCGCTCAGGACCGTGAAGACGCGCTTCGACTGTGACGACGTGAACAGGGCATTCGCCATCAGCCAGAACTGAGACGTGACCAGGAGCCCGTAGATGCTCACCCAGGCGTAGAGCACGTACGAGCTCCAGGCCCCGCTTACGGTCAACAATCCGCGGAGCCCGACGATGCTCAGCACCAGCAGCAGCGACCCCCCGTCGATGAGCGCCCCGAGGTCGAACCGCTTCCCGGCACGCGTGTGAAGGAAGGCCACGGGCACCACGACCGCCGTGGTCAGGATGAATACGAAGGGCAGCTCCGCGGGGCCTCGACTCGAGAGAAAGAGGCTGTCCCGCACTGGCTTCAGCAGGTAGAGCGACACCAGCAGAAGCACGTGGTAGCCGGCCATCAGGAGGGCCAGGGTGCGCTCCCCGCGGCGCAGGCCAAAAAGTGAGCCCAGAAGGCGCCCCATTGTGCAAAGTAGAGACTGCGCAAAACTCAACCGTTACCCCAAACGCCTTGGAGGCACATTTAGTTTGCGATTATGGGTTGGACCGCAGCGTGCACGTCTCGACAGGCCCTAACTGGGCTAGGGTCGCTCCAGCCCGACGACTCGGGGCGTCCTGGACGACGGCACGTGGAGGTACACCCGTGTTGGGTCGCTGGCGGATCCCTCCTGCCACGTGCGCAGGTCGATGCGCACCACCCGATCGTCCGGGTCCGTACGCCCCCGGTCGTCGAGCACGGCGCCGAGCGGCGTGCCGTCCACGGTGAGCGGGAGCTGGGTATCCTTTGTCGTCTGGACCGCCCCCATCGGCTCATCGCCCAGGTGCAGTCGATACTCGTACAGGCGGGCCGCGGCCGGTTCGAGACCGCCCACGACGGACAGGTCCTCAAACTGCAGGATCGCCGGACTGGAGGGCAGGCTCGACCCCTCGGCGGCCACCGGAGAGGGATCCGTGACGGAGAACCGGTCGAGCGGATTTACCTTATCGAACCAGTATCGGCCAATCTTATCCCGGCGTTTCTGGAGCACGTCGAGCAGGTACGCCTCGGCGTCGGGGTTGCTAATTTGGGCCGCTTCGACGATGGCCTCCAGGTCCTCGTCGCTGAAGCTCATCACGATCTTGGCCCCCCAGTAGGCGTCCCGCTCCGTCAATTTCTCGAAGGCGGGGTTGGGGTAGGTGGGCACCCACTCGCCCGGCTTGAAGACATCGGCCCGGAAAT
>CAZMDV010000175.1:0-5873 GCA_964564875.1 uncultured Salinivenus sp. | reverse complement strand
ACAAGATCGACTGGAATCAGGTGACCGTGCTCGGCGTCAACAACCGGGACCTGCACACCTTCGAGGTCGACATTGAGAATTCGCTCCGCATCTTCGACCAGACTCCGAAGAGCGTGGGGCGCGTGGCCGAGAGCGGGCTCAGCGATCCCGAGACGCTGGTCCGCCTCCGGAAGGCCGGCGTCAACGGCGTCCTCATCGGGGAGCATTTCATGCGCGCCGAGCACCCCGGCGAGGCCTTGGCCCAGCTCCGCGCTGAAGGCAAGCAGATCGCCGCACAGCAAGCGAGTTAAGTATGAAGCAGTGGAAGGATAGAGGGCTGAAAGTGCTCAAGGAGCCCTGTTCCTTCCACGTGCCCACCCTCCAAACATTCATCCCTCCACGCCCCATGGAAGTCGAACTGAAGGTCTGCGGCATCACAGAACTTGAAGACGCGCGCTACCTGGCGGGCGCCGGGGCCGACTATCTTGGCTTCATCCAGCACAAGCAGAGCCCCCGCTACGCCCCCCCAGCCCTGGCCAGCGACATCATCCAGTGGGTACACGGGCCGAAGCCGGTGGGGGTGTTCGTAAACACACCGGCCGAGGACGTAAACGCGGCGGCCGACGACGCCGGGTTCGAACTTGTGCAGCTGCACGGCCAGGAATCGCCCGAGCTGGTGGAGGCCGTGGAGCGCCCCGTTATCAAAGCCATTCATGTGCGCCACGACGCCTCTTCCGGGCACCTCCGGACGCTCTTCGAGCGCTACGACGACGTGGCCGACTACTTTCTGCTCGACACCCACAATTCGAGCGTGTGGGGGGGCACCGGCGAGTCGTTTAACTGGCGCGTCGCCCGCGAGCTCTCGGACGACCATCCCCTCTTCCTGGCCGGTGGCATTGATGCCGAGAACGTAGGCCGCGCGGTCGACACGATGCGCCCCCTCGCCATCGACCTGTCGAGTAGCCTCGAGTCCGCGCCGGGCCAGAAGAGCTTTGAGAAGATCGACGCGTTCATGGATGCGTTTGGTGCCGCGAAGGAAGAGTTGGAAGAAGCCGGAACGCATGACGCCTGAGCCGGGCCGCGCGTTGCGTATGGCCTGAGGGTCCCTTTTCCTACGAAGTACGGTTTTCCCACCCACCCAATCATCGATCCGATGCCCGAGTCCACCGTTGATTCGCGCCGTTCTACCGTCCCAGATGCCTCTGGTCACTTCGGCCGCTACGGCGGCGCGTTCGTGCCGGAGATTCTGACGCCGGTGCTGGAGGAGCTAAAGGCCGCCTACGCCACGTACAAGGACGATCCGGACTTCCAGGCCGAACTCCGCGGCCTGCTCCACGACTACGCCGGTCGGCCGACGCCCCTCACGTACTGCGACCGCCTCACCGACGAAGTTGGCGGCGCGCAGATTTATGCAAAGCGGGAGGACCTCTGCCACACCGGCGCCCACAAGATCAACAATACGCTTGGTCAGATTCTGCTGGCCACTCGGATGGGGAAGGAGCGGATCATTGCCGAAACGGGGGCCGGGCAGCACGGCGTGGCCACGGCCACCGTGTGCGCCAAGTTTGGCGTCGACTGCGTGATCTATATGGGCGCCGAGGATATGGAACGGCAGCGCCTCAATGTGGAGCGAATGGAGCTGCTAGGGGCCGAGGTTCGGGCCGCGACGAGCGGGAGCCAAACCCTGAAGGAGGCGACGAACGAGGCCATCCGCGACTGGGTGTCGAACCCGGATGACACGTTTTACATCATCGGCTCGGTCGTGGGGCCCCACCCCTATCCCATGATGGTGCGCAACCTCCACCGCGTGATTGGGACCGAGACGCGCGCTCAGTTGCGCGATGAGGTAGGCCGGGAAACCCCCGACGCCATCGCGGCCTGCGTGGGGGGCGGGTCGAACGCCATCGGGATCTTTCATCCCTTCCTGGACGACCCCGAGGTGCAGCTCCATGGCACAGAGGCGGCCGGCGGCGGCCTCGACGGCGACCACGCTGCAACCCTCGCGGAGGGAAGTCCTGGGGTCCTACACGGGGCCATGAGCTGCCTCCTTCAGGACGACGCCGGACAGGTCCGCCTTGCCCACTCCCTGTCCGCCGGCCTCGACTATCCGGGGGTCGGGCCCGAGCACGCCTACCTGCGCGACGAGGGCCGCGTGGACTACCATCCCGTCACGGACGACGAGGCGCTGGAGGGCGTCGAGCTGCTCTCCCGCACTGAAGGCATTATCCCGGCGCTCGAAACGGCCCACGCCGTGGCTCTCCTCCCGAAGCTGGCCCGATCCCTAGCCGCGGAGCGCGGGGAGGACGCCGTCCTTGTCTTCAACTGCTCCGGCCGCGGCGACAAGGACATGGAGACGATCGCCGAACACCTGTGATCTTGTGGGGGGACGTGTGGAGGAGCGGAGAGGTGAATGTGCTCCACACGACAGACCGTCTGACCGATTCACACTTCCCCACATCCGTTCTTTCAACCTTCCAGACCTAACAATGTCTCGCCTGGACGACACCTTTGAGACCCTGCGAGCCCGCGACGAGAAGGCCATGGGGCTCTTCCTCACGGACGGTTTTCCCCGGCCGGACGCTACGGTTCCTATCCTGAACGCCCTCGATCGCGGCGGGGTCGACTTCATCGAGCTGGGCATGCCGTTCAGTGATCCGCTGGCCGAGGGCCGTCCCATCCAGCGCGCCAGTGCGCAGGCCTTGTCCCACGACGTCACGCTCGCCGACACCTTTCAGACCGCCGAAGAATTTCGGACACACAGTGAAACGCCTCTCCTCCTCATGGGCTACGTGAACCCCGTGCTCGCGTACGGGATTGAGGACTTCTGTCGCGACGCGGCGGCGGCCGGCGTGGACGGCTTGATCCTACCCGACCTGCCCCCGGAGGAGAGCGATCGTCTCTGTGAGGCCGCGGCAGCGGAGGCCCTCGACCTCGTGTTTTTGATCGCGCCCAACACCTCTGACGACCGCATTGCCGTCGTCGACCGCCGAGCCACGGGCTTCGTGTACGCCGTGAGCGTCACCGGCCTCACGGGCACCGACCTCGACGAAGCGCCCACTGTAGACGAGTACCTGCAGCGTGCGCAGCGGCTGGTGACGCAGAATCCTCTCCTCGTGGGCTTCGGCATCAAGACACATGAAGACGCCATGCGCCTGAGTCGGCGCACCGACGGATTTATCGTCGGCTCGGCCCTCATCAACCGCGTGTCGGCCCTCTGGGACGACCCTGAACGGTCGGCCACCGGGCGGCTCGACGCCGTCGAAGCGTTCGCCCGTCACCTTAAATACGGGGAGCCAGCCCAAACGCCCCGTCCCGAACCGTCGCCTTCTGCGTGACGGTTCTTAGGGCCGCCCAAGCCCGGCACAATCTCCAGGGTCCCCAGATCGCCAGGTAACCTCCGCTGCCCCACGCCGGTCCAGCCTCATCGAGATCGAACGCCGACATCTCAGCTCCGATAGTCCCGCGCCCGCACGGCGGGCCGCGCTCCCAAACAGGACGGCGTTCTCAGTCGAACTGCCCATGGACGTGACGGGGAGCTGCTGCATCTCCCTCCCAAGCAATCACATCCGACGACGGTCTTCCGAGCAGGAGGTCCACAGCGGCATTTTCCGCGCCCACGCGCAAATCCCCATACGCTAGGGGCCTGACGCGGGCGGAGCGAAGGTCATAAACTTCCGTCCACCTGTTCCACGGAGACCGGGGATCCGATTGTGCTCCCTCCTCCCCACTCTGGGAGCAATACCGGCGATCAGACGTGGGAAAAGAATACTGGGTGTCTCCCCATCGTGCTTCTCCCCGATCGATCGCGTTCTCATGATTTTTCTTTCTTCCCCTCCCCGACGTCTTCCGGGAAGCCTTCTCCTTGGCCTCACTCTCCTCATCGTGCTCGCAGGCTGTAAAGGAGACTTTCGGCCCCGCGCCGTGGGGGAAGAAGGAAAAGTGACGGTCGTCATGGACAGCTCGTACTGGACCGGGGCGGCGGGCGAAATGCTCCGCGAAAACGTGACCCCGTGGGTCGAGACCCTGCCCGTGACGGAACGCTACTTCAAACTCCATCATTTGGAGCTCTCCGAGGGCTCGTACGACCGAGTGCAGGCCCTGAAGAACGTCATCATCGCTGCGTCCCTCAGCGACTCGACCAACGAAGCTTCGTTCTTGCGCCGGCGCCTGTCCAACGAGGCCGAACAGGCCATCTTAAACGGGCAGACCGCCGTGGTCTCGAAGCCCAACCTGTGGCGTCGGAGCCAGCGCGTTTACTACGTGGCCGCTGCCACACCGGAGGCACTTGCACAGACGTTCCGGGAACGAGGGCAGGAGGTCCGGCACACCTTCAAGGAGGCCACGCTGCAGCGATTGAAGCGGGACATGTACGAGGACGGGCGTCAGGGTGCCACTGAGGACAGCCTGATGAAACGGCACGGCTTCGCCATTAACCTTCAGCCCTCGTTTCAAATCGCAGCCGACACGACGACCGCGTCGGAAGGCTTTGTCTGGCTCCGCCGACTGTTGGCCGAAACGCGCCGGGAGTTTTTTGTCTATTACATCGACGACGTGAGCCCGGACCAAATTACTCCTAAGTGGATCTACGCCAAACGCGATTCATTGACGCGGCGGCACCTCCGCGGTAACGTCACGGGTTTTGTCCAAGTTGACTACCGACGTCCCCTAGAGACCGAGCAGATCACGTTCCTGGACCGGTACGGGTTTGAGACGCGGGGCCTTTGGTACATGGCTACACCCGTCGAGGGAGGCGATGAGTTCCGGCCCGTCGGAGGAGGCGGCCCGTTTGCGAACTTCACCTTCTACGACCGGGCCACCGACCGTGTCTACATGCTGGACGGGTCGGTCTTCGCACCCGACTTCGACAAGCTGAACTTCATCCGTCACATGGAGGTTATGGCCCGCACCTTCCGCACCGCCGAGGAGGCGCAATCCTCCGAAGACCGCTCGGTTGCCTCACAATGATGGATTCCGCCGATCAACCGTTCTGTTTCTCGGCCTTCATCCTCGGGGTCGTGGTCGGCCTCGGACTCTTGGCCGGCTGTTCCGGGTTTTCCTCGGAGAAAGCACCGCTCCCGGACAGTACGTTCGCCCGAGTGCTGACGGAGATCCATCTGGCAGAGGGCCGGTACTCGGCCGATGCGCCGTATCCGCCGGGCCTTCAGGACTCTATTTTCGCGCGGCACGACGTGCGTCCCTCCGAGTTCGATGCCACGCTGCGCTACTACACCCGCCGTCCGAAGGACTTCAAGGTCCTTTATCAGTCCGTGATCGATACCCTTCAGGCCCTGGATCGGTCCAGACGCCCCACAGGCCCTCCAGACTCCCTTCGTTCGGGCAGAAGGTGACGGCCCCCCTCTCCGTCTCCGCGCACGGCCTCGCTCTCAGAGCCAGTCCACAGCCTTCTCAGTGAGTCGGACCTCTCCCTCTAGGGGATCCTCGACCTCAAGGTACCCTTCGGTCACGAGCCAATCGACCAGTTCCTCAATTCGATGCTGCGGGGCCGGCGGCTCCTCGAACCACTCCCCTCGCGGAACCGACGCACGCACCTGCTCCAGGATGTGTCGGAGCACCGGCTCTTCGTCCGGGGTTACGGCGGAGGGCCGGTGCCGGTCGAGGCAGACATCGCAGGCCCCGCACTGTTCCTCCGCCGTTTCGCCGAAGTAGGTAAGCAGTGCGTATCGTCGACAGGTCACCGATCGCGCGTACCGAAGCATGTGTTTGAGGCGCGTTTCGGCCCGCTGGCGCGCTTTCTGGACGGCCCGGTCGTCGACGGGCAGCTTCGCCGCCCGCGGAAACGCCAGTTCCACCCGCAGGGACGTCCCGGGGGGCTGCCACCGCACCAGATCGCGCTCCTGCAAGTACCGCAGGCCACGCTGAAGCCGGTCCCGCGA
>CAZMDV010000174.1:0-5895 GCA_964564875.1 uncultured Salinivenus sp. | reverse complement strand
CTCGCTCGGGTGCGAGACGCGGCCCCAAGAGAGGTCCGTGATGTGGAGGAGGCCGTCCACGCCGCCCAGGTCGATGAAGACCCCGAAGTCGACGATATTCTTGACCGTTCCTTCAAGGACCTGCCCCACTTCGAGGTTTTCGAGGATCTCTTGCCGCTGCTCTTCAAGCTCGTGCTCGATGAGCTCACGGTGGGAGACGACGATGTTCTCGTTCTCCGGATTGAGCTTTACGATCTTAAATTCCATCCGGGTGTCCAGGTACGACTCGAAGTCGCGAACCGGACGGACATCGATCTGCGATCCCGGAAGGAAGGCTTCCATTCCGTCGAAGAGCTCCACGATCATCCCGCCCTTAATCCGACGGATGATGGTGCCTTCTACGATCTCTTCGTTCTCGTAAATTTCTTCGACGCGTTGCCAACGCCGGACCTTGTCGGCCTCCTGCTTCGAGAGGACGAGCTGCCCGTCTTGATCCTCCTTCCGCTCCAGGTACACCTCGACAGTATCACCGGGGCGGATGTCCTCGTCCTCGAACTCGTCGCGCGGGACGATTCCGTCGCTCTTGTAGCCGATGTCGATGACCACGTAGTCTTCGTTGACCTGAAGCACCCGGCCTTCGACAATGTCCTGCTCTCGAACATCGATGGAGGTCTGGTCGACGACCTGACGGAACTGATCGTAGACGGGGTCGTCGGAGGGCGTGTGCTCTTCGGTCTCGAGTTCATCGAGGGAAACCGTCTGCCCATAGGTTTCGCCGGTGAAGCCTTGCGCCTCCTCGGTCCGCTCAAGCTCGTTGGGCGAGACGGTGCGGGACGGTTCCTCAAAGTCAGAGACATCGAGGGTCGCCTCATCACCCGACGGAATCGTAAGGTCCTCGGAGGCCTCCTCGACGGCTTCCTCTAGAATACGACTGACAAATTCCGGCTGTTCAGGAGATTCCGCAGGCGCCTCTTCCTCGCCTCCGCTTGGGCCCGCAGGTTCTGGTTCTCCGGGGGATTCGGCTGCTGGATCCGGGGCTTCGGCATGGGACTCGTCTGGAGCCTCCGGGGCGGTTGAGGCCTCCGAGGCGGCCGTCGTCTCGTTCGAGGCCTCTGCGGTTTCGGCCGTCTCAGCGTCAGCGGGACTGGCCTCTACAGCCTCGGCGGTGGCTTCAGCCTCTTCTCCCTGAGCGGATGCGGGGTTGGAGTCAGCGATGTCCTGCGGGTCGTCCTTCGATGCGACTTGTTCTTGCTCTGCCATATACGGTGTGGTAGGTTTGCGGGGCACTGGGCGGTTCAACGGACCAGCGACAAGTGCAAGTTGTACCTGCCTGGACCTGAGGCTCCAGGAGGGAGGATGAACAAAATTTGGACGGGAAGGCGGCATGAATGCCGTCCCCCGGAAAACACAACGCGAAGCGTCAGGTGACGCATCCAGCATGGATCCGTCAGTGTGCCTCTTACAGGCGAACGTTGTATTGAACGGGACTCTCTACGTTCCCCAGGCCGGATGTGCTTTAACGTGATCTACGACAAAGGCAACCTGCTCTGCAATTGTGCGGTCGGTCGTGTCGAGCAGCACGGCGTCCTCGGCACGGCGTAGAGGCGCAATGTCGCGGGTTCGATCCTGCCGGTCTCGCTCCTCGATTTCGGCCCGGACCTCCTCGAACGAAATGTCTTCTCCGGCCGCCTCGTATTCCTGCTGTCGACGGCGCGCCCGCTCGTCGAGGTCGGCCACCATGAAAATTTTGACGGGCGCGTCCGGGAAAACGACTGTCCCAGTGTCGCGCCCGTCGAGGACCGCCCCCCCGTGCTTCTCGGCCTGCTCGCGCCCGATCCGGCGCTGCTGCTCTACCATGTATTCCCGCACCGACGCCAAGGTCGAAATGTCGCTCACGACGCTCCCCACCTGGGCCGTCCGGATCTGATCGGTGACCTCCTCCTCCCCGAGATAGACCTGCATGGTCTCCGCTCGGTACTGCACGTCGACGTCAAGGGTGGGAAGCACCTGCTCTGCCCCCCCGGGAGTGGCCGGTGCAGCAGTTCGCAGGAAGCCGAGGGCGACGGCCCGGTACATCGCCCCCGTATCTAGATAGACGTAGTTGAGCTGTTTGGCGACCCGCTGGGCCGTGGTGCTCTTTCCGGACCCGGCCGGGCCATCAATAGTGACGATCACGCTGCGGCGAGTGTGGAGGGATCTGTGGCGAAAGATGGAGGTCTGTGGAATCCAGCGGCTACTGGTCGGTCCCGCCCACGTCTTTGCTCACAACGGTGATGGGAGACGGGTATCGGACGGGGCCGTACGTCGTGTTGACCGTGGGCTGTACGCGCAACTTGATCGTCTGTGGCGGCGCCTCCCCCGAGATGGCGGAGCCGAGATTTACGAGGTCTTTAAGGTTGTCGTCAAAGAAGCGGACGAGATTTAGCTCGATCCCGAAAGAAACGTCCTTCGGGTCCCCCGGAGGCAGCACGACCTCCCGATCGAAGCGTCCGGAGACCGTCTCCTTGTCTTCCAAAATCAGCGTCCAGTCCATTTCGGTGAGTCGGGCGTTGACGTCGTTCGAGGCTGGGTTGGTTGCGCGAAGGTGGAGGGTGAGGGACAGTGGCAGTTCGCCGCTGGACAGGGCCGACCCGAGTCGGAAAACGTCCGTCGCGTCCAGTTCCTCGTACGAGCGGAGGTCGGCCACATCCACCCCACCCAGTTGCGTCCCTGACACCCGGTCGATCTGAAAATTCACCTTGCGAAGGTTCGAGACCTCCCGGAGCGTTGTACACCCCGCAACGTTCAAGACGAATAAGAACAGAGCTAAGAGAAGGCCCCAGCAGGGTCGAGTTGTATGCATCTCGGGAGGACAAATAAGGGCGGAGGCAGGGACAAGAAACAGGGCATCGGAGCGCGAATTGCACCGGTGGGCATCCCCGACGCGGCGAACTCATCATTTTTGCTCACCTTAACCTTTCTACCAGTCGTCAGATGCGCAAGCTTAGTTGGGATGAAATCGAGCGTCCGGACCCGGAGGACATCGCTGCGCTCCCCAAGCATCCCGTCCGACTCGTCGTGCACAACGTGCGATCGATCCACAACGTCGGGTCGATGTTCCGGACCTCCGACGCGGCCCGCATCGAGCATGTCCATCTCACCGGCTTCACCGGCACGCCGGAGCACGAGGATCTCCACAAAACCGCCCTCGGGGCACAGGACGCCGTCGCGTGGAGCCAGCACGATGAGGCCATCCCCCTCCTCCGCACCCTCCAGTCTGAGGGCTACACGATCGCTGCCCTGGAGCAAACGGACGTGACCCGGCGGCCCGATCAAGTAGAGACTGAGCAGTACCCAATCGCCTTGATTGTCGGCAACGAGGTTCGGGGCATCGAGGAGGGACTTCTGGAAGTAGCCGATCTTGCGCTCGAAATTCCGCAGTACGGCGCCAAAATCTCCCTCAACGTGGGCGTCGCGTACGGCATCGCCGTGTATGACCTCATCCGTCGTGCACGGACGCTGTTCGGACCGCCCGGCAAGGAGAATCGTATGTAGCGAGGAACCCATTCGTCCGTTTCGCATCTGGCTCCTCACCTGTTCGTTGGTCATGTCTGAGACGGAATCCTATAGCGCCCTGTTCGACGAATTCCGCGGGATCGACGCGGAGGGCTGGCGGAACGCCGTTCGGGAGGACCTTGGCGGTGCCGATTCCGACGACTTTCTGGAGTGGTCGTCCGTGGACGGCGTGTCGGTCCCGGCCTATCTACAACGGGAGGCTCTAGAGGACCTCCCCCACGTCGCTCCGGACGTCACGATTCCTCCGTTGGCCGAGGCGACCGATCGTCCGGCCAATGACTGGACCGTTTGCCAGATCATTGACCACCCCAACCCTGAAACGGCGAACGAGCACGTCCGGGCCGCCCTCGACGTAGGCGCCAGCGACCTGCGGCTGCGTTACTGTCCCACTGCCTCACGGGACTCCAGCCTCCGTCTGACCTCTCCGGAGGACTTGGCTTCTCTTCTTGAGGGAATCGACATGAGCACGACCGGCCTGCACCTCGGCCGTGGCCCCGCGGCCCCGGTGCTATACGGCGCGCTCCGCGAATACGGGTCGAGCCGCGGAATTGCTGCGGACGACCTTCGCGGGTCGGTCACGTACGACCCCGTCGCAGCCGTTGCTGCCGGCCAGGTCGGAGACGCTGACCGGGCGTTCGCCCTCGCCCACAACCTCGTGTCCGACGCCGCCGCGCTTCCCGGCGTCCGTACCGTGAGCATCGACAGCCGGGTGTACCACGACGCCGGGGCCTCCGCTGTGCAGGAGCTGGCGTACACGCTCGGCGCCCTCACGGAGCGGCTCGCCCGGGGCACCGCGCAGGACATGCCCCTGTCAACACTGCTCGACAGCCTCCAGTTCGTCGTGTCGGTCTCGACCAGCTACTTCGTCGAGATTGCCAAGCTGCGCGCCCTCCGGCTGCTCGTGCCCCAGGCGATTGAGCCGTTCCTCTCGTCGACCACCACGGACCGCTCCTTCACCGCGGCTGACGTTCTCCTCCAGGTGGAAACCTCTCGGCGCAGGGAGACGATCTACGATCCGTACGTCAACATGCTACGGGCCACCACGGAGGCGATGGCCGCGGTGCTCGGCGGCTGCGACACGCTTGCCGTGCGCCCTTACGACGCGGCCCTCCGCCCCCCCGACGACTTCGGCCTGCGCATTGCCCGCAATGTGCAGTTCACGCTGCGCCACGAGGCACACTTCGACCAGGTGGCCGACCCGGCGGCCGGATCGTACTACGTGGAAACCTTGACCGACACGCTGGCTCAGCAGGCCTGGCAGCAGTTTCAGGATCTTGAAGCGGAGGGCGGCATCACCGAGGCCCTCCGCGCCGGCACGCTGCAGCGGCGGATCGCGGCGACGCGCCGGGAACGGCGCGAGGCCGTCGACGAGCGCGAGCACGTGCTCGTTGGTACTACACACTACCCGGCCCTCGACGAGCAGCGCAGGGACGATCTCGCGTTTCCGGAGGTCGCGCCTTTCCCGAATGGGGACCCGACCGGTGCTCCGAATGCTGCCTCGGTGAACGCCATCCGGGAAGCGCTTCGGGATGGCATTCCTCCCGAAGACGTCACCTTGGCCCTGGGGATGGAGTCGTCGGAGATCGAGCCGCTCCCTCGCATCCGCGTGGCCGCGGCAGTGGAGTCGATTCGCCTTCGCACCGAAGAGTCTGCCGAGTCGGGAAATGGACCGCCGCACGTCTTGCTCGCCCCCCTCGGCCCGCCCGCAGCCCGGAGCGCCCGGGCCACCTTTGCCCGCAACTTTCTAGGCGTGGCGGGCTTTGAGTTCAAAGAGCCGCTCAAGTTCGAGACGGTCGACGAGGCCGCCGACGCGGCCGCCGAGCACGGAAGCGACGTGGTGGTACTCTGCAGCTCCGACGCCGAGTACACCCTCCTCGTGCCCGCCCTAGCCACCGCCCTCACGGATCGTGATCACGACGCCCTCATCGGAATTGCGGGCTCGCCCGATGACATCGATGTGGACCAGGCCGACTTCTTCGTCCACCAGGGCAGCGCCCTGGAAGAGACCCTCACCGCGCTCCAGCAACGCCTTGGCATTACTGTGGACGACTGATGCGTGACGTGACGTTGTTCCCTCTTCACGCACCACGTTTTACGCTTCACGCACTCATTCCCGCCCCATGCGTCCAGATTTCAGCGACATCGAGTACGCCCCCCCCTGTGAAGGGAAGGCTTCTCCTTCCGATGAGGAAACGTGGTCGACGCCCGAGCAGATCGACGTTGAATCCATCTACGGTCCCGGTGCACTGGACGACCTCGATCATCTCGACTTCGCGTCCGGCATTCCACCGTACCTGCGCGGGCCCTACACGACGATGTACACGTACCGGCCCTGGACCATCCGCCAGTACGCGGGCTTCT
>CAZMDV010000173.1:0-6007 GCA_964564875.1 uncultured Salinivenus sp. | reverse complement strand
GTAGTTTGGTTTTTTCGCAAAAACAAAGAGCTATCATCATGGGAATTATCGCGTGGCTTGTCATTGGAGCAGTTGCTGGGTAGCTGGCCGACATGTTCGTTGGGGGCAGTAGTGTGGGGCTTATCGGAGACATTGTGATCGGGATCATTGGGGCAGTACTTGGAGGATGGTTGGCGGGGCGTTTCTTTGGGGTTCCGAATGCAATTTCGGGATTCAACCTGACCACGTTCGTCGTCGCGTTTGTCGGGGCCGCTCTGGTCCTAATTAATCATCGTGAATGCGGTTATATGAGACGATTGCGGGTCGCGGTATCATGTAGGGGGCGCGGGCGTAACGTCGCCTTCACCGTCCGTAAGTTTGCCGACTGACAGGTGAGGGGCGCGCGACGGAGTCCCTGCAGGTCAGGAAGGTGTATGTCGCCGAGTCGGTGTTTTTCTGGGGGAACTCCCCGCCAAATTCGCAGGCGAGAACGACGCTGTCGTCATCAACCGTTGGATCGAGACCTCGGGCACACAGTGGGCGCTCCTCGTCTCGGAGCGTTCGTTTGAGGCCGGTACGCCTCTCTCTCATCGGTGAAACAAAAATCTTGGCAATGTGTCAGGGGATTCCCAGATTGGGAAAAGGCCCGATCACCGGGAGGGTGGCGCCCCGAGCCAGAGATTCGAGGCTCCCCCGCCTGTGTCCGACCTCAAAACCCCGCACGCCGGGTAGGCTCCGTATGAGCGGGCATGAGGGAGGCCCCGCTCCTTCTGCTCTCCTTCTTTTTTCAGCACAGATGTCTTCATCCGCCGATTCCGGAGATCGGGTCCGTGTCGTAACAATTGACGACCATCCCACCACACGGGACGCGATCCGCGATGCCGTAGAAGACGCCCTGGGAATGTCGGTCGTAGGGGCGGCAGGAACGGTGGAGGAGGGCATCGAGACGATCCAGGAGCAACAACCTGATGTGGCCATCGTGGACATCTCTCTTCCGGACGGGCACGGGTTTGACCTTCTCAGAAGTCTTCAGGCCCAGTGTCCGGACGTGAGAATCCTCGTGTTTTCCATGTACGACGAGAAGGTCTACGCGGAACGGGCCCTTCGCGCCGGCGCGAGCGGATACGTCATGAAGGCGTCCACGTCGGGAACCCTTCTGGAGGCGCTGCAAGCGGTGGCGGAGGGAGGGGTATACTTGAGCGAACCGATGAGCCGGAAGGTAATCAGTGGTCTGAGAGATGGGCAGGGAGACGGAGCCCACTTCCCAATCGACGAGCTGAGCGAGCGGGAGCTGCAAGTCTTTCAGATGTTGGGCCGGGGCCTTACCGCGGACACCATTGCGGAGCGTCTGAATCTAGTCCGAAAGACGGTAGAGACGCACCGCCGCCGCGCCAAAGAAAAGCTCGGGTGCGACTCGTCGGAGGAATTGGTCGCTTTCGCCGTGCGGTGGATGGGCAGTCAGTCGTGAGACTCGAACTGCTAAGTGGACGTGCGCCCTTGAACTGAAATCACCGATGAAAGCCTGGAACCGGCAATCGTCACTTCCGCTCCGGGCCCGCAAAACGGCATCTTTGGGCTGTGAGGAGCATTTGCCGATTTCAACTGCGTACGTCCTAACCGGCTACCGAAAATCGGTGTGTGCCTGACCGCTTTGCATGCAATGGGGGGGTTGGTAGCGAGGCACAACTCGCCACATCTCTTCCCGATCCATCTAGGGTGAGGTGCACAGGAAAGGGAACCTTGGCACTTGGTATGAGCCGAGATTGCCCGGTTTCCCGGGCAGGGTCGGCCCGGCCTGCTGCCGTTTCAACATTTCTACACATCCACGCTCGAAAGTCCTACGTACCTCGGAGGTCTTGGGGGTATCTTCACAGTAGTGCTGAAGCAACGCACTCACATCTTTGCCTTCGACGGTCGCACAGATCTTTCCGTCCGCGCCCGGTCTCCGGTGGGAGGCCGGGCGTTTGTGTTCAGTCACTCACGTTGTGGGGTACAGCTTTCGAGCAAGAAAAAGCGGTGTGCATGACCGATATTGTCAGACGATCCTTTAATTTCGTTCTCTCAGGCTCCCGGTCTCAGAGACACCGCTCTGGTCACCCCATTCTGGCTCGCCGATGATTGGCTGCGAGCCCGCCGCTACGAGGAACGTCCCCAGCGAAAGTCCACTGACGCGGAGGTGATGATCGAACTCGCCCGTTCCGATACGGGAGCCCGACCCGACCCGAGCGATTGTCATACGCCCACACCACGACCGCTCAACATTCTCTCCCAGCCCTTGTAGAATGCAATTGCGCATTGGGTTACCACTTTTTTCATATTCCTGTCCCCAGCGTTCCAGCAATCACCAACGATTCGTCCCATGAGCCCCCCGTCCTCCGAAGACGTCCCACAGTCCACGTCGCTCCCCACTTGCACTGCCCTCGAGGACGAGCGCGGCTGCCCCGTCGTCGGCATCGGCGCGTCGGCGGGCGGGGTCGACGCGCTTCGCCGCCTCTTCCGTCATCTTCCGGACGAGGGGGGGATGGCCTTCGTCGTCGTGCTGCACCTCTCGCCCGACCACGAGAGCAATCTGACCGAGATTCTTCGGCACGACACCGACATGTCGGTGCAGACCGCAACCGACGAGTGCTCCCTCCAGCCCGACCACGTCTACGTCATCCCGCCGCAGCGCGAACTGCGGGTGGACGGGACCACACTGCGACTCTCGGCGCGCTCGTCGGACCACCGTCCCGACACCATCGACGCCCTGCTCGGGTCCCTGGCCGAGGAATATCAGAGCCAGGCCATCGGCATCGTTCTATCGGGGACCGGGGCCGATGGCACACTGGGCCTCCGCTCCATCAAGGCCCACGGGGGCATCGCCATGGTCCAGCAGCCGGAGGACGCTGAGCACGCGGAGATGCCCCGCAACGCACTGGACGCTGGAGTGATCGATCTCGTCCGGCCCGCCGACGAGCTTGCGGAGCGGCTGGTGGCGTACCACCAGAACGCCCGCACGATCCAGCTTCCCGAGTCCGAAGAGGCCCTTCCCCCCGACGAACGGACGACACTCCAACAGATTTTTGCGGAGCTGCAGGAGCACACTGGCCACGACTTCAGCCACTACAAGCGATCGTCCGTGCTGCGACGGCTCGAACGTCGGCTCCAGGTGACCGACGTCGAGACGCTGGATGCCTATCTTCAGGTCCTTCGCGACCGGCCCGGGGAGGCCCGCGCCCTCTACAAGGAGCTACTCATCAGCGTCACACGGTTTTTCCGGACGGGGGAGGCCTTCGAGGCACTCGTGGACACCGTCATTCCCGCACTGTTCGAGGGCAAGTCGCCCGACGAAGAGGTCCGCGTGTGGGTGGCCGGGTGCGCCACGGGGGAGGAGGCCTACTCGCTCGCCATCCTGCTGCACGAGTATGCCCACACGCTCGAGGCCCCGCCCGAGCTTCAGGTGTTTGCCACCGACGTCGACGCCGAAGGGCTCGCGACGGCCCGGACGGGCGTTTATCCTCCCACCATTGAGGCCGACGTTACCGACGAACGCCTCGACCGGTTCTTCCGGCGGGAGGACGACCAATATCGCGTCACGCCGTCGCTGCGAAACTCGGTGGTCTTCGCCGAGCACGACCTGACCCAAGACCCGCCCTTCTCGAACCTGGATCTGGTATGCTGCCGGAACCTGCTCATTTATCTCGACCAGGAGATGCAGGACCATGTATTCCGGCTCTTTCACTACGCCCTGAACGACGACGGCTTTTTGTTCCTCGGGCCCTCGGAGGCCATCGGGCCGGCCCAGTCGCGCTTTTCGGTGGTCGACGAGACGCGGAGCATTCTGAAGGTGAAAGGGCTGCCCGCCGACGAAGACCGTCCGGTCCCCCTGTTCCCCCCCTCGGAGACCGCCCCCGACCCGGCCTCTGCTCCTACGGTGCCGGCGGATGCAACCCAGAACATGACGGGCCTCCACGAGCGCCTGCTCATGAGGCAGGTTGCGAGCCTCGTGGTCGACGAGAACCACGAAATTTTGCACCTCACCGAGCGGGCCGGGGAGTTTCTGCAGCACGAGGCCGGGAGGCCGACGCATAACGTGTTGGACAAGGTGTCTCCGGCACTGCGGCTGGAACTGCGCGGGGCCCTGTACCAGGCGTTCCAGAAGGGCGAGGCGACGGAGCGGGTCCTCACCCTTCCTCAACCGGCGGACACGACGGGGCCGGTGCGCGTGCGGGTTCAGCCCGTAGACGACCCGGAGCTGGACCGGGCCCTCGCCCAGATCCACTTCGAAGAGGTGGAGGAGCGCCCGTCGGCTGAGGTCAAGGTCGAGGACCTCCAAGATCCGGAGGTCGGGCCGACGGAGCGGGAGCACGATCTCGAAGAGGAGCTTCAAAACGTGAAGGAGCAGCTCCAGATTACGACCGAAGAGTACGAGACGGTCACCGAAGAGATGGAGACGGCCAACGAGGAACTCATGTCGATGAACGAGGAGTTGCAGGCCAAGAACGAGGAGCTCCAGACCAGCAAGGAACAACTGCAGTCCGTCAACGAGGAGCTGACGACCACCAACCAGCAACTCAACGCCAAGGTAGAGGCGCTGGACCAGGCCAACAACGACCTCCAAAACCTGATGGAGGCGACGGACGTGGCCACCTTATTTCTGGGCCGGGACCTCGAGATCCGGCGCTACACCCCGCCCATCACGGACATCTTTAACCTCCGGGACTCCGACGTCGGGCGTCCCATCACGGACTTCACGCCCAAAATCGCGTACGACACGCTGGTGGAGGACGCCGAGCGCGTGCTCGACGAACAGACCACGATCGAGCGCGAGGTGCAGGGCGAGAATCGGACATGGTACCTGATGCGCCTCCGGCCGTACCGCACCGTGGGGGACGAGGTGGAGGGTGTCGTGATCACCTTCGTCGACGTTACGGCGCAGAAGCACGCCGCCGAGAAGCTGCGCAAGGAGCGCGATCTCATCTCGGCGCTGATCGACACGGCGGGCGCCCTGATCGTGGTGCTGGACGAGCAGGGCTCCATCGTGCGCTTCAACACGGCGTGCGAGAAAGAGATGGGCTACTCGGCCGCGACGGCAGAGGGGGAAGATCTGCGCGACCTCCTCGTGACGCCGTCCGATCGGGACATGATCACCACACACCTGAAGGCCCTTCGTGAGGACACCACGGAGCGGGCGGACGTGGAGATGGAGTGGATCACCGACGACGAAGAATTCCGCCTCATCCGAGGGTCCATTGCGGCCCTGGATCGACCCGACGGGGCGGTGCGCCACTTCATCGTGACGGGCACCGACGTCACGGAGCACCGCAGGCTCGAGCGCGAGATCGTCGAGATCAGCGATCGGGAGCGCCACCGCATTGGGGCGGACCTGCACGACGTGATCAGTTCGGGGCTGACCAATGTGGTGATGCGGACGGAGACCCTTGCCCACAAGCTGAATGAGGAGGAGATCGCGGTGGAGGCAGAGGACCTCCATGCCATTTCGGAGAAGACCAAAGAGACCGCCGAGCAGATCCGGTCCCTCTCCCACGCACTCGTTCCCAAAGCCCTTCAGGACGGTCACCTGGCTGCGGCCCTCGCCGATCTGGCGAAGGAGGAAGAGGACTTCTCGGGCCTTTCGTGCGTCTTTGTGGGCGACGAGACCGAAACGCGCCCAGGCGACGAGAGCGTCGCGATGAACCTGTACCGCATCGCCCACGAGGCGGTGGCCAACGCCCGCGAGCACGCCGACCCGAGCCGGATCGCGATCGACCTGCGGCGGGAGGACTCGGATCTCGTCCTCGCGGTCCGCGACGACGGGGCCGGGTGGGACGACGACGGTCCGCCCGACGAAGGGCTGGGGCTCCACCTCATGCGCTACCGGGCGAACCTCATCGGCGCCTCGCTGGCCCTCACCACCCGCGACGGGGACACGGTGGTGGAGTGTCGCCTGCCGCTCTGAAGAGAATGCCGCGCACATGCACAGAAGAGGGGACAATCATTTCTGCTTCCGCAACCATTGACACACGTGTTGAGCAAACTGGTCCAGGTC
>CAZMDV010000172.1:4336-6044 GCA_964564875.1 uncultured Salinivenus sp. | reverse complement strand
GCCACGCCGTGGAACGAGGGGTTCCGTTCGTGGCGGAGGGGAATGACTTGGTCGGCCCCCAGCAGGTCGGTCACGAGGCCCTGTCCAGCCCCGTACATGGCGTCGTGGGCCACCGTGAGGCCCGAGTCGACGATGGCCTCAATGTCGAGGGCGTTGTGGAGGGCGTTCAGGTAGCCGGAGCGGATGTCGTTCAGGGCCACCCGGCCCTCGCTCGTGAGGGCATTGAAGGCCGGGCGAGAGCGGTCGAGGGTCCTGGCAGGCCGGATGCGGTCTTCCACGGCGGTGATCATCTCGGGCGGGGCTGGGCCGCCGAAATGCGCCTTAATCTTGTAGCCGTTGTATTCGGGCGGGTTGTGGCTGGCGGTGATCACGACGCCGGCGTCGCAGTCCATGGCCTGGGTGGCCCAGCTCACGGCCGGGGTAGACACCATCGTGTCGGCGAACGTGACGTGCACGCCGGCTCTCGCAAGCACCTGCGTGGCCCGCTCGGCAAACTGGCGTCCCAAAAATCGCGCGTCGTGGCCGAGGACGACGCTTGGGCTCTCGCCGTACTCGTCGTGCAGCCAGTCGGCTGTGGCCTGGGCCACGCGTTCGAGGTTCGCGAAGGTGTAGTCCTCGGCAATGACGGCGCGCCAGCCGTCGGTGCCAAATTCAATGGGCGTATCGGACATAGACAAAGTCGAACTGGTCAGGCGGAAAATCGTGCGAGGCCCCCAATCTGTGGGGTCGGTTGCTAAGAAAAGCATTCGCCAGGGAAAAAGCCATTCGGTTCCGCCGGTGTCCAGGGCGATTGTGTGTTAAACACCTCGTCGAAGGAGGGAGACTCAGCGGTCTCTGACCACAGGATGGAGGTCGAGAACGCATTGGGGAATGGTAGTACTCCAGAAGCACTTCCTTCCTCTCGGTCGAGATGGAGCCCGGAGACTGCTTCCTCGCTTCGCTCGGGGCGCACTAGGAAAGCACTTCCCTGCTCCGCAGTGCGAACTTCGTGTCGCTTTGCCACGATTAGCGCGTGGGAGCACCAAATTCCGATCCTGGAAAGCAGCGCAAGCGAGCCGTCGTTGCTGAGATGCGATGTGCCACGGCACCCCCATCTTGATGACGGCGAGCTGCCCGGGCTGTTCGCCCGGTCGGGGCGCTGAGGCACCTGCGGGTCTGCGCCCTGCGCCCGCAGTACGGGCTCGTTCCCCACGTCCGACGCAGCAACGCCTCCAGACGTTCGTCCAGAATTTTAACATGCAGTTGGCCTACCGCCCATGTAGCCGGGACCCGTCCGCCTGGAACGTGGGACCGGTGGGGACGGTGACCAGCGGAGAGAACGAGCCGGAAGAGTTTGCGTTGAGACCGCCAGCGTGTAAATTGTCCCCTCTCTGCAGCATCCCCCGCCCTCCATGCGCATCGGTCACATTGTCGCGAGTCTTTTGTCCGCCGCCGTCCTGTTGCTGGCGTTCGGGGGCCACAGTGTCGAGGCACAGGACGTACGCGTCGAGGTGGGCGGGGGATGGGCCCTTCCCACGTCGGACATAGACGTGACAGGAACTTTGGACGGGGGCCAGGAGATAGCGACCTCGATTGACGTGGACTCGGGGCCCCACGCGTACGGGGCGGTCGGCCTCGTGTGGACGCTCTCGGACAACTTTGCCCTGGAGGGACGGGTTCGCGCACAGCAGCTGCAGCTGCGCGGGGACGCCGGAGACTTTTCCGGTAT
>CAZMDV010000172.1:0-4236 GCA_964564875.1 uncultured Salinivenus sp. | reverse complement strand
AGCTGCGCGGGGACGCCGGAGACTTTTCCGGTATCGAGCGGTGTGAGGGGTCGTGTCCGGACGGGCACCTGCGGGTCGTGTCGGTTGAGGGGCAGCTCACGCTCACGTCCGTCGGCCGCGTCAATCCCTACTTTCTGGTTGGCCTGGGTGCAGCGCGAACCACCCTGGACGGAACCGAGGCCGAAACCCCGTTTGGCGGCGCACAGTTTTCGGACGTGGACGTGACGGACGCCGGGGGCGATGTGGGCTTCGGGGCCACGACGCGGATCATTGGGGATCTCCTGCTCACCGCGGAGATCCGGGCTACGGGAAGCCTGCCGGGGGCGAAGGAGAATGCCGTCACAACCCTTCCCTTCACGCTCGGACTGTCGTACGAATTTTGAGAGTCAGAAGTGTGACGGCGGGGTGGGGATTTCCGTTACAAATTTTTGACATACTGCAAAATTGATTCCCCCCGTCCTGTGAGCTCGACTCGTTCTCGCGGCTACGTGCCTGTGCTCTCCCCCTGCCTGCGCCCCTGCCCCGTCACGGCCTCCGCATTCTGGATGTTCGTCGTTGTGCTTGGGCTCTCGGTCCCAGCACAGGCCCAGGACGGCCCCCCGACGCAGGCGGTCGGCATGCTGCAGATTGACGAGGTGTCGGCGGACGTGATGCGGGCAGCTCAGGCGTCGGTGGCGGGTCCCGACCGGCAAGGAAAAGACGGGCCCCTAGCCGCCGTCGGCATGGAGCTGGCACTCCTGTACCACCAGCATCAGGCGGCGGGCGCGAGCGGCGTGCAGTCCCTCCGGGCGGCGGCCCGTCCGAAGACGAGCGACGAAGGGCGACTCGGCGGACAGAGCCGAACGCACTCGCCCCTGTCGGCGGACGGGCGCCTCGTAACGGTCGACGCCATTGCGGCCGACGATTCCTCCGTTTTGCTTCGGGAGCTCCGCGAGTTGGGACTTGAAGGAGGAGCGACGGCGGGAACCGTCGTGTCGGGACGCCTGCCCATCGCGGCGATTGAGGAGGCTGCGTCCCTTCCGTCCCTTCGGGCCATGATGCCCTCGTACGCCCGCACCCACGCCGGGAGCGTGGAGTCTGAGGCAGACTCGGCCCATCGGGCAGTCGATGCTCGTACCAATCTTGGGGTAGACGGAAGCGGGCAGAAGGTGTGCGTCCTGTCCGACAGTTACAACCAGAACAGCACGGCGGCTACCTCGGCGTCCGACGACGTCCAGTCCGGCGACCTTCCGGGCACTGGGAACCCCGAAGGCGACACCACCCGGGTCGAGGTGCTCGATGATACCGACACGGATGGGAGCGACGAGGGCCGGGCCATGTTGCAGCTCATCCACGACATCGCCCCGGGGGCGGCCCTTGGGTTTCATACCGCTACCGCCGGAGGCCTCGCAAGCTTCGCGTCGGGCATTCAGGATCTCGCGGACGCCGGGTGCACGGTCATCGTCGACGACGTCCGATTCAACACGGAGCCCTTCTACCAGGACGGCCCGGTGGCGAATGCCGTCGACGACGTGGTGAACGACTCCATCCCGGTCCGGGTCACGTACTTCTCCTCCGCCGGCAACGAGGGGGAGGACTCCTACGAGGCGCCATTCCGCAACTCCGGAGAGCCGGGCGTCATCAACACAAGCTCGGTGGCGCACGACTTCGACGGGGAGAACGGCGCGCTTCCCCCTACCGACACGCAACAGGCCATCACAATCGCTCCGGGAGGCACCTTTCAAATCTTTTCGTTCCAGTGGACGGATCCGTCCGGCCAGGTCGAAGGGTCGTCCGCCCCCGATACGGACATCGACATTGCGCTCGTTAATGAAAGTGGCACCATCGTTGCCAGGTCCGAGGGGAGCAACGTCGCCGTGCCCGTCGAGTCGCTGGAGTACACGAACAACGAAAGCAGCGAGGTGACCGTCAATCTCGTCATCGAAAAGGCCAGCGGGCCCGATCCCGACGAGGTGAAGTACGTCTACACTAGAGGCGACTTTACCATTGACGAGTACAATACGGACGGCCCCACCCTCTACGGCCACTCAATGGCCGAGGGGGCAATGGCGGTGGCCGCGGCGCCGTTTTTCAACACCGATCGGTTCAATGCGGGCATCGACTCGTCGGCGATCCTTGACTTCTTCTCATCGAGAGGAGGACTTGAGATCCGATTCGACCAAAACGGCGACGAGCTGGGCTCCTTTGTCCCCCGAGAGAAGCCGGACGTAACGGGGACGGACTTCGTCGACAATACGTTTTTCGGAAGCGACATTGACATCCAGGACCCGGACGGCTTCCCGAACTTCCCCGGAACCTCGGCGGCTGCCCCGAACATCGCCGCCATCGCAGCCCTGATTCAGCAGGCGGATCTGGGTTTGGGTCCCACCGAGGTCTACGATCGGCTGGAGTCCACCGCGGTAGATGTTCGCTTCCGGCAGCAGTTGGAAAACGGATCGATCTCCGACGAACTCGATCCCACCGGCGCCGGCGTAGACCCTTGGAGCGGCCACGGGTTCGCGCGGGCCGATCGGGCCGTGCCGGCCCCAGCGGGGGTTCAGATTACAGATGCAAGCGCAAGCGCGTCCTCCAACAACCGACGGGCCATAGAGCTCACGTGGAAAAACGTCGGGGAGGAGCGAGAGAGTATAGACGAGTTCCTTCTAGAGAGACGATACTTCGATGGGCCCTTCGTGGAACAGGAGCGCATTCCCGCGGGAAGTACCACCGAATTCGCCCGCACCATCGAGGATCTGCCGGTCGGAGAGCACACGTTTCGAATCACTGCCCTCCGGGACGACAGCACGGTCGCAGTAGGCACCACGAGTGCGGTGCTAAGAAGAGATGGGGTGGACGTGTCGGTCTTCCCGAATCCGTTCAGGGAAGCGGCGAACCTGTCCGTGACGCTTCCGGAGGACCGGACCGACGAAGGGCAAATTGAGATAGGGAAAATTGAGATCCGGATCTTCGACGTTCTGGGCCGACAGGTCGCCAAACAGATCGAGTCAGATATAAGTAGGATCGAGAGATCTGGGTCCCAGTTGATCTCCTTGAACACAAGGCAAATTCGCTCCCTCGGGAGCGGGGTCTACTTCTTCCAGGTCACAGGAGAAACGTTTCAGCAAACAACCAAGGCCGTGCGCGTCCGGTAAGAACCAACTGGGAAAAGTGCTGTATTGTGTGAATAGATTTTTTGGATCCCCCAACCACGGGGGAAATTTTACCGCCTTCGAAGGACCCTTTTCACGCCTTGAGTTCTGGATCATGTCGTACAGCACGCCTCTGTCCCTGCATCAAATGGTAGGTGGGATTATTTTCGGAGTGCTCCTGTTCCTGATCGGAGGGTTCGCAGGTTCGGTGCAGGCGCAGCCCGAAACGTATTCTGTCCAGAAGCAGGCTCCCCTGAGCGGTTTGTGGGAGGGGACCTGGAAGGACTGTGGACTCCGGAAGGAAGACATAGACACGTTCACGAGCATCCGGCCGGCACCGGCCCCCAAGCGAGCCGCGACCGCCAACATTGAGGTCGACTATTCCGGCTTCCCGTCGGAGGCTCGCACAGCTTTCCAAAGGGCCGTGGAGACGTGGGAGCAGCACATCAAGTCCGACGTGACGATTCGGATCGATGCCTCGTTCGAATCGCTTGGTGCTGGAGTGCTTGGCGGAACGACGCCGAATTTCGTGTATGCGGTCGACGAGGACGAGGACGGGGCGTTTGAGTTCTCCGTGGTCGATGCCCTTGCGGACGCGCTTGCGGGGGAGGACCAGCAGTCCTCGGAGCCGGACATGATGGTGGCTCTCAATAGCACCCGGAACGACTGGCACTTTGGGGAGGGGGATGCCCCCTCCGGACAGATCGACTTTACGTCCATCGTGCTCCACGAGATTACGCATGGCCTCGGGTATCTTGCGGCGACGAACGTCTCTGGAGAGGAAGGAGAGTATGGAGTGAACTTTTCGGGGTCGGATGGGCCGGTGCCCCTCGCGTACACGAACTTCCTCGCGGAGCAAAACACCGGGTCCGAGGTGTTCCTGACCAATGAGTCGGAATTTCCGAATCCCTCCGAGGCCCTTGGCGACGCGCTCACGGGGAACCTGCTCGTCTTCGACGGGCCGAGGACCAACGCCACGGCGACCCTGGGATCGGGACCCGTTCCCCCGAGGATCTATGCTCCCTCGCAATACAATCCTGGGTCGAGCATCTCGCACCTCGATGAAGGGACGTATCCCTCGGGGAGTAGAGATGCATTAATGACTCCA
>CAZMDV010000171.1:1318-6057 GCA_964564875.1 uncultured Salinivenus sp. | reverse complement strand
TCACTTTCGCGCTCAGCAATGCCAGGACGGCGCGGGTGGCCGTTTCCGGGTCCTCTCCGCCCACCACTTCCAGTTCATCGCTCACGCGCTGGAGAAATTCGTCGCGGCTGCGGTAGGTTTCGGGCTTGTTGGCTGGCTTGTAGCCCTCGAAGAGGACGCCCCGAATCAGCGTCGGCAGTTGCGCGGAGAGGTCCATTACCTCCTCCAGGGGGAGGCGGTCGCGCATGGCGAATAGCACGCCGCGAAGGGCGTGATACGCCCGCTGTTTGTCGCCGTGGCCCAGTTCCTCCGCGATGCGCTTCAGCCACGCGCTGGTCTGATGCACGGTTCGGCGAAGTCCCTTGGGGATGTCTTGCTGGGTGACGTCTTGCTTGTTCATCGTAGTGGGGTGTGTGACGGGTTGTGAGAAGGGTGTTCGTCGAGAGTGACGGACACGCCCGTTGCCGGTGCATGCCTGCATCGAAGGAATTGTCGTTGGGAAAATTGCGAGTGTTCCGGTTCGCTCCCTTCAGTGATCCGAGAGGGGGCGAAGCAACACGCGAATGGAGCCCTCGGAGTGGTCGAGGTGATTTTCGGCGACGGCCCGGTACCAGCGCCAGCGCTGGTTTCCTGTGCGGAGTCGCAGAAGCCAGTGGGCACTCTGCTTCCGATGGGACACCATGTGAGCAAGGTCTTGCATGACCCGTCGCAGGTTTCGGCCGTGGACGTAGGAGAAAAAGTTCGGATCGAAGGAGGCCTCCGACGAGTGGCCTAGGAGGCGTTTCGCACCGTTCGTGAGATCCTGGATGGTCCCGTTCTCGTCGAGGACGAGAAGAGGAACGTGCGGAGGGGCCTCGGACGACGCGGGGACCTGCGCCGGATCCTCGGTCCGCCGTCGCTCGACCTCACTGAGCAGGAACGTGGCGAGCGAGCGGCTCACCCCGCGCAGCGCATCCGAGCCATTCGTCGATCGGGGTAGATCCCACGAGAAATGTCGAGAGCGTCCGTCCTCTATCTCAGCGTATACGTCGCAGGTGCCTTCACCGGTCGGGGCAAGCTCAAGGTTGAGCCGATACGAAACGTCACCGGACCCCTCGATCCGGAAGGTCCTCCGCGGTTCCCCGGACACAGGCGGGCCGATGGGGAGGAAGGAGAGAGCGTCCTCGTATGCAGCTGGGCAAAGCTCCGTCAGGGCCTGCCGCAGGTGCTCGCCCAGTTGGTCGAGGACCTCCTCCGGCGTTTGCCCAATTGACGTGCCATAATCGGCGGGTTATTGTTCGCGGAGGTAGTGCTGTCCAATCTGTCGCTCCAGCGCATCCAGCAGGAATTCTCCCAATTTGCGCCCCAAATAGGGGGCTCGGGAGAGGGTCGTGCCTGCCCGCCTGGGCAGGCTGTAGGTATGCCGACACGATGGTCCCTCCTCGACCCTGCAGCGGATGTCGTACACGTTGCCGCCATCGTGACGTACGGTGATCTGGGCCTTCATTCGAAACTGATCCTGACACCCGAGCCGGAGTCGCATCGACTGGTCCGACGAGGCCTGCTCGATGCGCTCCAGGGTTGTGTCGACGCCGTGGCGTCGGCGGCACTGTAGCGTTAGCGCGGTCTCAAGGCTGCGGTAGATCACGTCGGACACGCGTCGAAAGGGGGCGGACGCATTTGACGGCTGCGAGACTGGGGATGTCGACATAGAGACGCGGAGTAACTGATGGCAGGATGGTGGGAGGAACATGGCGGGGGGACCACTCCGCCGGGTTCCTAGGACCAGGAGCTGCAGACGGGCCCCTCCGATCCGTGACCGCCGAGCCGGCCCTCGTGGGAGTAGACGATCTGCCAGACCTGATTCCGGCGCGCCCGAAAGTTGCCCGCGCAGGAAAGAAGATAGTACCGCCACATCCGACGGAAGCGCTCGTCGTAGGTCTCGCTCAGTTCGTCCCAGTGTGCCTCAACGTTGCGGTGCCAGGCCATCAGCGTGGGGTCGTAGTGCGGCCCGATGTTTCGCCACGTCTCCATGACCCACAGCCCTTCCGCGGCGGCCGTCAGTTGCTGGGCCGACGGGATGACTCCGTTGGGGAAGATGTATTTGTTGATCCAGGGACCGGCGGTGTGGCTGCTGGTCGAAGACCCGATGGTCTGGAGCACGAGCAGGCCGTCCTCGGCCAGCACCTGCTTCATCGTCTCCATGAAGGTGCGGTAGTTCTTCGGCCCCACGTGCTCGAGCATCCCGACCGACACGATGCGGTCGAAGGTCTCCTCGAGATCGCGGTAGTCCTGCAGGCGAATCTCGACGGGAAGCCCCGCGCACCGCTCCCGGGCGGGATGGACCTGTTCTTCCGAAACGGTGATGCCTACCCCTTCAATGCCGTATGTCTCGGCGGCGTACTGCAGAAAGCCTCCCCACCCGCACCCGACGTCGAGCACGCGCATGCCGGGCTCAAGCTCCAGCATGCGGCAGAGGAGGTCGAGCTTGGCCTCCTGCGCCTCATCGAGCGTGTCGACGTCGGCCCAGTACCCGCAGCTGTAGGTCATCCGCCGATCGAGCATCGCCTCGTACAGGTCGTTGCCCCAATCATAGTGATGCTCGCCGACCTCATAGGCCCGGGAGGGGCTCTGCAGGTTGAAAAGTGTCGCCTTCAGCGTATTCCAGAGGCGGCGCGGCACGGACGAGAGTTCCTCGTGCAGGTCGGCCCGCAGGACCCGAAAGAAAAACTCGTCCAGGGCTTCGCAGTCCCACCAGCCGTCCATGTAGGTCTCACCCGCGGCTCGCCGACCTCCCGACAGCACGTGCTGGTAGACCCGATCATCGTAGACCTGCAGGTCCCACGGACGATTGCCATTCACCCGAATGTCGGCCCGGGCAAGTAATTCTCGGAATCGCCGTTCGGGCGACGATGCCGCCGTGGTGGGTTCCGTGGATGCAGGTTCTTCTGTAGCTTCTACAGATGGCATGGGGGAATTCGGTTTCTCCGGACGTAGACTCGCACCTCCGCCGCCAAGGGCCTGATTCCTACGGACCGCTACGAGATCGGAATGTCCCGGGACGTATGCGCGTCGGTCCTGGGGACGCGAATCGTGAGAATGCCATTTTCAAATTCGGCCGAGGCGTCGCCCACGTCTGCGGCACTCGGGAGCGAGACGCGGCGGTAAAAATGCCCGCGGGCGCGCTCTCTCCGGACAACGGTTTCGTCGTCCGCTGTCTCGAGGGAGGGCCGCTCACCGTGGACGGTGAGCCGATGGTCGTCGGCGTTGATGGTCACGTCCTCCGCCGACACGCCGGGCAGGTCCATGTCGATTCGGTAGTCCGCGTCGGTCTCGCGAACGTCCATTTCGGGCGACCACGTCCTCGTCATTCCGTCCTCGTTCCCAAGGAACCGCCGGATGGTGTCGTTGATGTCCCGTTCGAGAGACTGGAGAACGGAGCGGTGAGGAGTCGTACGAGGAAAATTTGGCATATATGGCATATCTGCTTTTGCGTGTGGGTGTGCGCAGTGACGTGCGAACCGGAGCGGAATCTACCCCGGCTCCAGGGAAGTCCGCTCCGAAAATAGAATAGAAAGGAGACGGGCGCTTTCTATACAGCAAAATGCCGACGCGGAGGTGCGGCAAAACTGTAGTGCAGCGTAGGAGAAACTCCCACAGATCCGGTCGAAGGCTTCCCCCTCGACACCACCTCCACGGTTCCCGACTCTGGGGGTGGATGAATTACGCGGAAACCCGGCGCTTACGGGCAGCAGCTACACTTCTTCGGGAGACGACACCCGAGAAACATTCGAACTGCATTTCTCTTTTTTTTCATACGGCTGTAACAATCCACGGGCCCACTTCGAACTGTTTGTGAGAACCCCCCTGATGGCAGACCAGGTCTTTCTTACCGAGGACCATCCGATTGCGCGTCGTGGGCAGGCTGCGGTTCTGGAGTCGCAGTTGAACCTGGAGGTGTGCGGCGAGGCGGGTACGGCGTCGGAGGCCCTAGATAGGATTCCCGAAGCAAGTCCCGACCTCGTTCTCGTCGACCTGTCGCTGAAGAAGGGAAATGGACTGGAACTCATTAAGGACTTGCAGAACCGACGTCCCTCGCTGCCGCTTTTGGTCGTCTCCATGCACGATGAGGCCCTCTACGCCTTCCGGTGCATCCGTGCCGGGGCCCAAGGGTACGTTATGAAAGAGCAGGCAAGCGAAACGCTCGTGGAGGCCGTACGGCAGGTGCTCGATGGTCGCATCTATCTGAGTGAGAAAATGAAGGAGCGCCTCACGCAAAATCTCGGAAGCCCCGGTGGGATGCTTGCTCAGTCGCCCCTCGAGTCACTGAGCGACCGTGAGCTTCAGGTCTTCGAACTCATAGGCCACGGCCTGAAAACGTCCCGGATCGCCGAGCGGCTCCATCTCAGCCCGAAGACTGTCCACTCCTATCGGTCCCGCATCAAGGACAAGCTTGGCATTGATAGCACGCCCCAGCTTCAGCGACGGGCCGTCATCTGGATGGAATCCTGCGAGACTGAGGGCGCCGACGCGTCCGTCTGAGCCCTCCCGGACCGCTTCGCTCCGGTGGCCGTGCCCGGACAGATCCTCGATGCTCCACCGCCGCTGGTATTGGTTGCTCCCAGAGTCTCTGCCAGGGAGCGGTAGCGATCTGCTACCGCCAGCCGTACAGTCTCTGTCGAGTCTCGCGTCAGCCGTTGACGCTCGTTATGATGGCCCCAGACGCCTCCGGCCCCAATTCCGCCGACGTTCCCGGCCCCGAGACGCACGACGAGGAGTTT
>CAZMDV010000171.1:0-1218 GCA_964564875.1 uncultured Salinivenus sp. | reverse complement strand
TTCCCGGCCCCGAGACGCACGACGAGGAGTTTTTCGTCGTCGGCATCGGGGCCTCCGCCGGGGGCGTGTCGGCCCTGCAGGCGTTTTTCGATCATATCCCCGACGAGTCGGGAATGGCCTTCGTGGTGGTGCAGCACCTTGAGCCCACCCACGAAAGCAGGCTGCCGAGCATTCTGCAGGACCACACCGGACTCCCCGTTGAGCAGGTTGAGGACCAGACCCCCGTCCATCCCGGCCACGTCTACGTGATTCCCCCCGGAAAGAGCCTCTCGATTGAAGAGGGGACGCTGCACCTCTCAGTTCCGAGCGTCCCGCGTCGAGAGCGCGCCCCCATCGATTTGTTTTTCCGGTCCCTGGCCGAGAGTGAGGGAGGCAACGCCGTGGGCATCGTTCTTTCGGGCACGGGCAGCGGGGGCTCCGTCGGGCTCCGGGCCATCAACGAAGCCGGGGGCTTCGCGCTCGTCCAGGACCCCTCTGAGGCCGAGTACCCGAGCATGCCCCGGAATGCCCTGGCCACGGGCGTGGCCGACGCGGTCCTCCCCCTGGCCGAACTCGCAAAGCGGCTCGTGGAACTGCGGCGCACCGCGCCCCGCATCCAGCTTCCTCAGCAGACCGAGGCCCTGTCGGACGACGAACGAGAGACACTGATCGCCATTCTCGACGAGCTCCACGCGGAGACGGGGCACGACTTTTCCCCCTACAAACGGTCGACGATCCTGCGGCGAATGAACCGCCGCATGCAGATCAATAATATTCGGACGCTGGATGAGTACCTTCAGCGGCTGCGGGAAACGGGAGAGGAGACGGAGGCCCTGTTTCAGGAGCTCCTGATTAGTGTGACCCGATTTTTCCGCAATCCAGAGGCCTTCAAGGCCCTGGAGGAACAGGTCCTTCCGGGGCTGTTCGAGGACCGCGATCCCGACAGGCCCGTCCGGGTGTGGGTGCCAGGGTGTGCCACGGGGGAGGAGGCGTATTCGATTGCGATGCTGCTCGTGGAGCAGGCCCTGGATCGGCGTCAGGCCTACGAGATTCAGGTGTTTGCCACCGACGCCGACGAGACCGCCATCGAACAGGCCCGGACCGGCGTGTATCCCACGTCCATCGAGGGTGACCTTTCGACCGATCGATTGCGGCACTTTTTCACGCAGGAGGAGAGCGGGTACCGCGTCCGACGGCGTCTCCGAGAGCAGGTGGTGTTTGCCCCGCACAATCTCCTAA
>CAZMDV010000170.1:0-6057 GCA_964564875.1 uncultured Salinivenus sp. | reverse complement strand
TATTGGTGGCGGTCGTCATATGCTACGGCGTCGACCAGGCGCTCACGTGGATTGGGGGCCGTGCTTCCTTATCGGACCAGGCCTCCGGTCGGGTTTCTGAAGGCACCTCGGCCCTCATCCGAGAGGTTCGGGTGGCTGCCTGGCGGGTCTTCGGGTCTCAGGGTGCCCGGATCGCTGTAAATTTGCTCTTGGTAGGCCTGCGTTCTCTCGTGCTTTGGCGCCTCTTCCGAACGAAGCTGGACCGCGGCGCCGAAGTGCTGACACTTGGGGGGTTCTTGATCGAACATGCGGTGCTTCCGGAGGCGGCCGCCAAGGTAGTGTATGCACCGTTGGTGTATCTGGGTACGGGGAGGCGGCCGAACACTCGAATCTGCTGTATCCGGGCCTCTGCGCTACGTATGTCGGATGGGTCACGTACGGGTGTGGGTGTGTTGGGCCGGACTGGAAAAGTGCCGGGAGAGGTCTGCTGGGGCTGGGATGAGCGTTTGTAGACTTGGCCGCTACCCTGACGCTCATCCCCATCGGATACGGGATTTGGCGGATTCAGGTCGATCCCGCAACCTCCTCCGGCCCCGAGGGAGTCGTCCTCAGCTTTGTCTTTACAATGGCCCGCTTCGCGGTGCCGCTTCTCGTCCCCGCCGGAGTGGAAGTCTACGACCGCCTTCGGTCGCGCGCCGCCAGACCGTTTTGACTCCGTCGTCTCTGCGGCCCGCACTCCCCCGAACGGTCTGCCTCAGCGTCAGGCCAGCCGGTCGGCCGCACGGGCGCCGTTTTCGAGATGGCTCGTGTCGTTTCGGAGGGCGATCGTCCACGCTCCGTTCCGTTTTTCCACCTTCGTAAGACTGGCGAGGGGGCACCCGGGATCGGGCACGTCCCCCTCCACGAGGCCGTGCAGGACCCCCTGCACCGTGATGCCGTGTCCCACTAGAAGCAGCGTCTCATCCGGGTGGCGGTCGGCCAGGCACTGCCCGGTGGCCCCGAGGCGGGCGAGGGCTCGGTGTCTGGACTCCGGATAGGTGGGCCGCCGACAGGGCCCAGCCGGGTGATCGGGATCAACGTGCTCGAACTGGGAGGTGAGCGTGGCGGGTGTGAGCGTGTCGGGGGCAGTCGCGAACCAGTCGTCGTTGAGCCACTCCCCGAGGCCCGGCTCCAAGAGGACCGGGTCGTCCGTCGTGTTGGCAACGTGATGGGCCGTCTCCACGGCGCGCAGGAACGGGGACGACAAGATCCGGTCGACCCCGAGGGCCGACACGCGGCGGCCGAGCTTCTGTGCCTGCTGCACGCCGTCCGGCGAAAGGCCGGGGTCGTGCGGACGGTCGGCCGTGTCGGCCCAGTCGGGATCGACAAAGTCCTGACGGTTGGCGTGGCGGGCGAGCCAAAGGGTTTGCATCAGAAACAGGAGGCTGGGGCGTGTGAACCGGATACAGAGTGGATCGCGGGCGATACTGGAGGTGAGGCCCTCGGTGAACACCATCCGCCCCGCCCAATATACCGCGTCCACGTTCGTTTCATGCCTTACCCACAATGGCCGTTCCGCTCATGTCGTCCCGTTCGCTACTCGTCGTCGCGGTGCTCCTCCTCAGCCTTCACGGATGTAGTGGAATGGAGGGCACCAGCGATGACACAGGCGAGGGAATGGTCCGCGCACCAGTGGGCGGCTACGCCGCGCAGCCTGCTCGCATCTATGTTGACGAGCAAGGGGAGGACTGGGCGAACCTTTCGGTGCGGCACACCGACGCGGGGGACGGCAACGACGTGGGCCTCGAACGCCTGTGGACGGCCCACAGTGAGCGCTACCTCTTTCTACAGCTCGAGCTGGGCCAGGCCATCAATCTGCAGGAGGGCAACGCACTGACCCTCTATCTCGACACGGACGACGATCCCACCACGGGAACGGACACCCTGGGGGTTGGCGCAGAGCTCGCGTGGACATTTGGGGAACGCTCCGGACAGGTGTTCCGCGACGGAGACTCCAAGGAGATAACCCACACCGATATCGGCCTCACCTCGCTGCCTACGGTGCAGGCCGATACGTTCGAGATCGCCCTCGACCGTTTGGGGACGCCAGGAGAAGCATTGCTCTTCCGGGGCGACACTCTCCGTATCGCCCTGTCAAGCAATGGAGACCGCCTCCCGGATGGCGACGGCGGCCTCGGGTACGTGCTCTCCGACGCCGAGACGACGCTGGAGGCGCCCTCCATTGATCGGCCTGCCGCCTCGGACGTGCGTCTGCTCTCGTACAACTCCGTAAACAACTTCGAGGAGGATCGGAGTGCCATCTTTTCGGCCGAGCGTCAGCCGAGCTTCCGTCGCATTCTCGGGGCTGTAGGGCCGGATGTGATCGCGTTTCAGGAGGTCTACGAGCAGACCGCGGCGCAGACCGAAGAGGTGGCGGAGAACGAGCTGGCACTGTCCGACGAGTGGCAGTGGGCAAAGCAGGGGCGCGACCTCGTCCTTGGCAGCCGCTACCCCATCCTCGACGTCCACGCCATTCCGGGGTACGACGACTACCAGAGCGCGGCCTTTCTTCTTGACGCTGAGGCGACCCTGAGCAGCCGGCTCGTGGTGGTGAACATGCACCCGCCGTGCTGTAATTACGGCCCAGAGGACGGGGAGCCCTCCAGTGACGCGCAGCGCCAGCAGGTCGTAGACGGCGTGGCAGCGTTTCTCCGGACCCTCAAGCAGGGCGAGGGGCCCTTCGGGGTCACCCCCGACACCCCCATCGTCGTGCTCGGCGACATGAACTTCGTGGGGGACGCCCAACAGCCCCGGACACTGCGCACGGGGAATATCGTCAACACCGAGCGCTTCGGACCCTCCATGGCGCCGGACTGGGACGGCTCGGCGCTACTCGACACGAGGCCGCAGCAGACCGCCACGCCGATGCATGCCACCTGGATCGACGCGGAGAGTTCCTTTCCGCCGGGCCGCCTCGACTACGCATACGTGACCGACCACGTGCTGGACGTGGTCCACGAGTTTGTGCTGTACACCCCGGCGCTGCCCGAGGCCACCCTGTCGTCGAACGGGCTGCGGGCGAACGACACGAACCAGGCCTCGGATCACCTCCCGGTCGTAATCGACGTGAGGACGCGGTAGATGCCTGCAGAACGCGAGAAGTTATGATCCTCTTTGCCTACTGAGGGGGATCCCGTTGACCGGACACGTATATTGGGGAACCACCGTCCGACCGCTTTGGGGCGATACTCGATGAGAGGGCATACAGTAGTGGACGAAAAGCATATGCTGACGAATGCCCGTGGATTGAGAGGATTGGGGCTAATCATCCTGCTCGTAGTGGCCCCGATCGGTATGAGCTGCGGAGGGGGCGTCCACTGGGCCGAGAAAGAGGTGGAAGATCCGCCTCCTCAGCTCATGGTTGAGAATCGTCCTGGGTGGGAGCACTGGGACAAGGGGTTTTCGGCTGTGTACGAGGTACTACTCCGGAATCTGCACATGCCGAATGGATTTCACGAGACGCGCTACGCCCGTCCCAGTCCGAGATTCTGGGGGGTCTATCTCTGGGACTCTGCCTTTATCTCCCAGGTTTGGAGGCCGTGGGACGCAGAGACCGCGCGGTCGGTTAATCAAGCCGTTCTGGCGAAAGCGGAGCAGGGACGACTGCAGCACTACGTCAACCGATTTTTCTCGAGTGACCGTACGCAGCCCCCCGTGATGACATGGGCCGTGTGGCGGAATTATCAGTGGGATCGAGACAAAGGTGCTCTCGCGAAGGCATATCCCCAATTGGTGGCCTACCATGAATGGCTTTTCAACCATCGCCGATTGGACTGTGGACTCTTCTTCTGGGTAGACACCTATGAGTCGGGGATGGACAACTCGCCGCGCTTCGACGCGCGGGATGGGGCTTCCCACATCGACACGCGACGGTTGGCCGCGGTGGATCTTTCCGCGTACGTGGTTCTTCAGACCAAGACCCTCGGGAAAATGGCGCGAACCCTGGGGCGAGAGGCGCAGGCCGAGCGCTTTTCGGCTCGGGCCGACCGGCTGAGTACCCTCCTCGATTCGTTGCTGTGGAGTGATCAGTCTGGGCTTTATTTCGACCGGAATGTGCACACCGGTCGGCTCGTCGATACCAAGACCGCTGCGTCCCTCACGCCGCTCTTTGCGGGCGTCCCCGATTCGAGCAGGGCCCGGAGGATCCGCGGGCACGTGCTGGACTCGACGAGCTTTAATTCGACCATTCCGGTTCCTTCTGTGGCGATGGACGAGCCGGCCTTCGAGAAAGACATGTGGCGCGGCCCGACTTGGATAAACACCTCGTTCATGGTCCTTGAGGGGCTGCGCCGATATGGGTTCGACCGGGCGGCGTCCGAACTGGCCTACAAGGTGGTGGAAGGGGTGTATCGCACCTACGCAAACACAGGAAACATCGTCGAATTCTACGACCCGAGTCGCTACGACCTTGAGGAGCTACACCGAAAAGAGGGCCACTTTTGGAAATGGCTCACCCTCGGTGACAGTCCTCGTCCGAAATTTGTGGGGTGGTCGGGACTGGCGAACACGATTTTGATAGAACATCTCGTTCGGTATCACAGAGATGACCGTGCACGATGGATCTCTCCGTCCTTTCCCGCGAGGGCGTCCGGCTTACAGTTCACGCTCGTGCTCCCAGGGGAGGAGCTCGCAGTCGAGTTGAGGGTGCGCGATAACGGGAGCGTCTCCGGCGTGCTAACAGCCCGCGGTGATACGACGAAACTGCGTCTCAAACGCGGAGAACGGATGCATCTTCCGGACTCAGTAAATTGACCTCGGAGGTCCGCCCCCGCACGGCCTCGACGTCGCGCACCGGGGAGGAATCGGTGGAAAAATACCCAGCGCGCCATTGGGGCAACAGGGCGGAAGGCCGCTCGCCGGTGGGGGCGACTGGACGTGAAACTGCCGGTCTCGTCCAGCTGATTGCGGTCGTTTCACGGGGTCAGCTGCAGCAGATCCTGGGTGTCCATGAGCCCAGCCCCCTCGTAGGCCTGCAGGTGGCAGCTCTCGATGCTGCGGCGGGCGAGGTGCGTTCGCCCGAGCGGGACGTCCGTCTCCTCGGGCACGGCACGCATGAAGTCCACGGTGGGCCAGTGGATGTTGTCGGCGGCATCGTCGTGGACCTGCCAGGACTGGCCGTTGGGGACCGAGAGGCGGGCCGCGAAGCGCTCCACGAAGTCGGTGTCGAGCCGTCCGAGGGCCGCCGCGGCCTGCAGATGTACGGCAGCAGGTACGGCCCCTCGGCCGCGTGCGTCTCAGGCTGTTCCTGTTCGAGGCGATTGAGCGTGGAGAGGAGCCACCCCGAGTTCCCCGCTCGATGGCTTTGGGGCACAGACGGTTGAACATGTTGAGGGCGTTTTCCGCGTCCATCCGGTCGGGGTCTCCAGTAATCTCGTCGACGAGGACCTGCTGGTCCGCGTAGTCACTGGTGCTCGTAGCCAGACGTGTCGGAGGTGTCCCACGCCTTCTCCACGGTCGAGAGGGTTCGCGATTCCGGAACGGACGATGTCCGTGACGGGGCCAGCGTGTCGCTTCCGGAGGCGGAGGACTTATTTGCCTCTTCCTGATCTTCCTGGAGGCAGCAGTATTTGTATTTGATTCCGCTTCCGCGGTGGCAAGGGTCGCTTCGCCCAACTCTTCTCATGGTGGAGGTCGGAGATCCGTGAGTAGAGAGGCAATGTTCTCGGTCTCGGATGACTCCAATCCTATCTCCCAATCAGTTCGAATAGTTCATGCGCGGAGGGACGAGCAGGGCAATCGTATGTGAAACGCTTAGTCGAGCGATGGGGGCTCCCTCCGATCGTGGACGGGGGCCGGGACCCGTTTCCGAGGTATGCCGAACTTTGGCCGTTCTCGCCCGGAACGTCCGCATGCCGAAGGCCTTCGGCATGCTCGGTCGCTGTGCTCCCAGCGCTTCGCTCCCGGTTCCAGTAGGTGTCCGATCTGCACGGGACTCCGCCTTGGCATTAACCCAATGGTGAGATCGGGACCGCCTGCGAAACGGCAGTAGCATCCTGTGAGAAATGCGGATCAGATCAGGAGCCCCGACGCACCGCGAAC
>CAZMDV010000169.1:0-6065 GCA_964564875.1 uncultured Salinivenus sp. | reverse complement strand
TAGGTCTTGCGTTCTGTACGCTGCGCAGGTTTTTGGAATACACGATCCGCGGGGCAGAAAAGATCCCGGCACCGGTATTCTTATAAAGTGTTCATGGCGTCACAACGCCGCAATTACGACGACGCCGCGGCGACGTCGGCGTCGGGGACGGCCGCCTCGGGGTCGAGGTGGAAGAAGTGATTCGTGGGCCCGCGTCCGTGGCCCAGCGGCAGCGCATGCCGGATGGCGCCCGTGACGTACCGCTTGGCCCGCTCAACGGCGGGCCCCAGATCGCGCCCCTTCGCCAGATTGGCAGCGATCGCCGAGGCGTAGGTACAGCCGGTGCCGTGGGTGTGCGTCGTGTCGATGCGCGGGGCCGCGAAGCGTCGCGACGTGTCGCCATCCACGAGCACGTCGACGGCCTCCTCGGCGCCAGACAGGTGTCCACCCTTCACGAGCACCGCGTCGGGGCCGTGGTGGAGGAGCGCCGCCGCGGCGGCCCGGAGATCCTCCGCCGTTTCGATTTTCACGTCGGTCAGATGCTCGGCCTCGTGGACGTTCGGGGTGACGACCGTGGCCAGGGGAAGAAGCTCATCGACCAGCGTCTCAATCGCCGCGTCCTGGAGCAGCTTGAAGCCCGTCTTCGAGATCATGACCGGGTCCACGACGAAGGGAGACAGGTCGTGGGTCGCCACGCGCTCGGCCACCGTTTCGATGATCTCGGGGGCCGAGAGCATGCCCGTCTTGGCCGCCTGCACGTTCATGTCAGTAGCGACGGCGTCGATCTGTGCGGCCACGAGCGACGACGGGAGGTCGTGGGCCTGCGCGACCTCCTCGGTGTTCTGGGCCGTCACGGCGGCGAGGGCCGCTGTGCCGAAGACCCCGTTGGCCTCCATCGCCTTCAGGTCGGCCTGAATGCCAGCACCACCGCCGGAGTCGCTGCCGGCGATCGTGAGGGCGACCGGTTTCGTGGGCATGAGTGATCGTGCGGATTGGTGAAACGGAACGCGAAGACGTGTGCGTCAGGCGTGTTCAGCGAGCGCGCGGAGGTAGGCGCGTGCCGCTGCCCGGGGCGTGTCGACGTCCATGATGCCCGAGAGCACGGCCACGCCACGGGCCCCGGCCTCGCGGCAGACCGGCACGCGCTTGGGCGTGATGCCGCCGAGGGCCAGGACGGGGATCGGGGCCGCAGTCTGGCAGAACGCACGCAGCGGCCCCACGCCGGTGGGCGGTTGGTCGGGCTTGCTGGAGGTCGGGAAGACCGGACTGAAGAAGTAGTAATCCACACCCCGGGTACGGTCTCCCTCCGCCTCGACGTGCTCGTGGGCCGAGTAGCCGATCAGGGCGTCCGGGCCCAGCACCTCGCGGGCCTTCGGCACCGTCGGCCCTCGCCATCCCACGTGCAGCCCGAGCCCGAGCTCGTCGGCCGCGTCGATTCGACTATTGACCGTGACCGTGACATTCGGCGCGGCGGTGCGGAGCCGATCAACGAGCGTGCGAGCCGACTCGAGAAAACCCTCGGGGCCGGCCTGGTGGTCGCGCAGGTGAACCCATCGCACCCCGGCTTCTACAGCGCGGACGGCGCGGACGGCGCGAACGTCTTCCCTGAAGCCGTCGGCAATGAGCGCGAAGCGTGGATACGGCAGGCCCGCCATAAGGATCGTCGAGGGATTCGTAGTTCAGTGCTACCAGTACGCCGTCCGCGGATATTCCGTATTGCGCAGTGCGTATTGCGTAAGGTGCAAGAGGCAAAGAGATACGCAATACGAGACACGCACCACTCAGGCGGCTCTCCCGCAAGAGTTAGTCCCCTCCCCTACGTTCCAATACGACCTTCCATCGGGGAGGAGGCTTCGGCGTACAGGCGTCGGGGAATCCGTCCGGCACGATAGGCCCGCCGGCCCGCCTCCACAGCCCCCCGCATGGCGTGGGCCATCTCGACCGGATGCTGCGCTTGCGCGATGGCCGTGTTCAGCAGGATGCCATCGTAGCCCAGCTCCATCGCCGTCACGGCGTCGCTTGCCGTGCCGATGCCCGCGTCGACGATCAACGGCGTGTCCTCGATGGTTTCGCGAATGATCCGCAGGTTGTAAGGATTCACGATGCCCATGCCACTGCCGATGGGCGACCCAAGCGGCATGACAGCCGCACAGCCGAGATCGGCCAGCTTGCGGCACGTGATGGGGTCGTCGTTGGCGTAGGCCAGGACCGTAAATCCGTCGTCGACGAGGGTCTTGGCCGCGTCGAGCAACTGCTCCACGTCGGGCATGAGCGTCTCGTCGTCGCCGATGACTTCCAGCTTGATGAGGTCCGTGTCCAGCGCTTCGCGGGCGAGCTGGGCGACCAGCACGGCTTCGCGGGCCGTGTAGCACCCGGCCGTGTTCGGCAGTACCTGGTACCCCTCCTTGCGGATCAGGTCAAGGTGGCTTTCGGGGGCCGGGTTCTCGACGTTGACGCGCCGGATCGCCACCGTCACCATCTCGGTGCCCGTCGCGTCGAGGGCGTCGAGCATGACTTGAGGGTTCGGATAACGGCTCGTCCCCACGATGAGGCGGGACGAAAACGTGTAGTCGCCGATTGCGAGGGAATCCTCCACTCCGCCCTCGACCGCCCCATTGGTGTGCATCTCGTCAGCCATGGTGTCGCTCGCAATTCGTTTCTGAACCACTTTTTTCCTTCGAAAACGTCCCTCCGGATGCCTGACGCTCAACCTTGGACGGCCAATGCTCGACCCTACACGTCTAACCGTCACCCGCCGGGCTGGGCCCGAATGACCTCAATCGTGTCCTCTTCGGCCAGGCGGACGTCGTCCCAGTCCTGACGGCGCACCACGCTTTCATTGAGCGCCACGGCAACGCCAGAGGTCTCTTGGCTGTCGTCGGGGTCAATCTCCAGGTCCCGGAGAAGCTCTGTGAGCGGGTACCCCTCGGGAACAGTCCGGGCGTCGCCGTTGACCGTGATCAGGATGGACGTGTCGGTAGGAGAGCTCATGCAGAATGGGTGGGGGATCCGGCCTCGGGAAAGCGGAGGGGGGAAAACGGCTGGACCCAGTCTGAGGTTTCCCCTGTGCGGATCAGCCGGGCCATTTCTTCCGCCGTAATCGGGGTCAGCAGGACGCCATGCCGGTAGTGCCCCGTCGCCATGAGTACGCCTGGGGCCGTCGTTTCGCCCAGGAGCGGGGCGTGGTCGCGGCTGGCCGGTCGGAGGCCCGCCCACGTCTCGTCGACGGGCAGGTCCCGGATGCCCGGCACCACCTCCCAGCCCCCCTCCAGCAGGTCGTAAAGTCCCCCTGCCGTGACCGTCGTGTCGAACCCCATCTCTTCGCTCGTGGCCCCCATCACGATGCGCCCGTCGCTCTTCGGGGCCAGGTACGCCTCAGGGCCGCGCACCACGTGTTGGAGGTCGAATGGCCGCTTGCGCCGGAGCTGAATCATCTGCCCCTTTACGGGCCGCACCGGCGGGGTCGCATCAGACTCCAATCCGTCCAGCTCGCGGGACCAGACGCCCGCTGCCACCACGACCCGGTCGGCCGCCACGCGCTCGCCGTCGGTCGTCCGTACCGCCGGGGCCTCCGCGTCCGGCACGACCGCATCGACGGGCGTATCCTCGTGCAGCGTCCCGCCCTCGGCCTCGAACGCCGTCCGCAGGGCGTCGACGAGGCGCCGGTTGTCTACCTGGTGGTCCGACGGCGCAAATACGGCGGCCGACAGGCGCGGCGCCACAAAGGGTTCAATTTCGCGGGCCTCCTCCCCCGTGAGCCACTCCACGTCCAGCCCCTGCCCCTGCTGAAACTCACAGAGTCGTTCCAGGGCCTCGGCGGCGTCGCGGTCGTCGGCCACGATGAGGGTGCCCTCGTCCCGGTAATCTACGGACTGTCCGCTGGCCGACTCCACCCGATCCGCAAAGTCGGGCCATCGGCGTAGGCTCTCGCGATTGAACTCATAGAGCTCCAGTTCCTCAAACTCGATCTCGGCGTCGGGCGCCAGCATGCCGGCGGCCTGGTACGAGGTGCCCCGGCCCGCCTTGTCGCGTTCGAAAATCGTCGTGGGCGTGCCCCGACGCACGAGTTCAAACCCGATGCCCAGTCCGATGGTCCCCCCTCCAACGATGATAACGCGCTCAACCATATCAGCGGAGTTCACTCACTAAACACACAACAGTCGACGAGCAGAGATTCGCCAGAGAATGCCCCACTGTTTCAGCACGTCGAGCACCGGCGGCCGCGTGTCCCGCCACAGCCACTCGGCCTCAATCCAGAACCCATCTACCACCGCCGAGTCCACCCGGCCCTCACGTCCCTCGAGGGCCGTCTGGTACCGATCGTCCTGCAATCGATAGACGACAAGCTCTTCCCGGCCGGGATCGACCAGCCAGTATTCTGAGACGCCGGCCGCTTCGTACTCGTAAAACTTTTCGCCACGGGCGCGAGGGCCGCTCCCGGGCGAGACGGGCTCGACTGCCATGTCGGCCGGCCCGTCCATATAGGTGCCCGTCATGCGGTCCCGGTGCTCTTCCCGCAGGTAGGCGATGTCCGGCTCGCGCCCACTTGGGATCACGTCGAGCTTCATCTGGAAGGTCGAGCTCCGCACCCAGCCTTTCTCATGATGCTCCATGTGGTGCCGGAGAAGCGTGAGAAAAAACTCGACAATGTCCCGATGCGCGTCGGAGATCGGGCCCATAGAGACGATGTCTCCGTCCACCCATTCCGCACGCGTGTCCTCATCGGCCCACTCCAAAAACTCGTCGCAGGAGACCGGAAGCGCCGGAAGCGTCTCGCGGCGGGATTCGGGAGTCTGTGTTTCCGTCACGACCAGCGCCAAATTGTGGAAATGCTTGAATGGATTCTGTCAACGGCGCGCGCCCGGAAAATGTCCCGAACGCCGTCCGACTCAGTGCGTGTGGAAAGAAGAGATTGTATCAATCAATCGCGTCCAGGGCATGTGCTACACTGCCGACATCATCATCGTGGGGGCGGGCTTGGCCGGGGCCTGTGCGGCGTTTACACTCAGCAGAGACCACCATGTACACGTGCTGGAGGCCGACGAGCCTGCGTCCGGCGCCTCCGGGGCCGCCGCGGGCCTCGTGAACCCGTTCATGGGCCGCCGCGCCCGGTCCGTATGGCGCCTGCAGGAGGCCCTCGACGCTGTGCCGACGATCCTGGAGCGCGCTGATGCCTCCCATCTTTTCCCCGATACCGGCGTGCTCCGGCCCGCCGTGGAGCCCGATCAGGTCGAGCCGTTTCGGGCGGCCGCCGAGGAGCATCCGGACCTCGCTACGTGGCTCTCCCCAGCGACGGTCCAGGACCGATATTCCGCCGTGCGTCCCGACCGTGGGGAGGAAGTAGTCTCTGGGCTGCGTCCGGACCGGGGCGCGCTGTTTATCCCCCAGGGCGGGGCCGTGGACGTGGGGGCGATGGTGCGGGCACTTTTGGCGGCGGCGGAGGAGCACGGCGCCGTCGTCGAGACGCAGGCCCCGGTTCTCTATTGGCGCGAGACCCCCGACGCTGCGGTGGTGGAGGTGGATCGCGACGACGACACGGAAGAGCTCCGTGCCGACCGCGTGCTTCTGGCTCTCGGGCAGGGCTTCTCGTCGTTCCCAGAATTGCGCCGACTGGGCCTGGAGGGGGTGAAGGGACAGACCGTCCGCGTTCGTCGACCCGAGGCCCTCACGGATTCCCTCCCACCGATGTCGGGCCGGGGTTACATCGTCCCGGACGGGGAAACCCTCGTGCTCGGCAGCAACTACGAGCACGATTTCGACGACCTCTCGCCCGACCCCGACGCCACGGCCCACATTCGGGAGAAGACGAGCAAGATGATATCAGGGTTGGACCAGGCCGAGGTGCTCGGCGCCACGGCGGGCGTTCGCGTGAAGCATTCCGAGACCAACCTGCCCCTCCTCGGCCCCTTGCCGCACCGCGATTACATCTGGACGTTCACCGCCCTCGGGTCCAAGGGCCTCCTCACCGCCCCCCTCCTCGCTCTCTACCTCCCTACCTACTTGAAAACCCCCACTGAAATCCCCAATCCCGTTTCTCTATACGACGAATAGCATTGCGCCCCCCCAATCCCCAATCTTCTAATTTT
>CAZMDV010000168.1:4480-6176 GCA_964564875.1 uncultured Salinivenus sp. | reverse complement strand
TAATCAGACGTAGCCCCGGCCCGCACGTCGCGAACCATGTGGATGAGGGTCGTGGCGGAGCGGAGGCCATGCTTTGGCCGCGGCTCCAGGTACACCTCCAGACTGATCGGCCCGCGGAAGCCCTGTGCGGACAGCTGCTTTAGCTGCTCGGTCCACCCCACGGCCCCCTCCCCGAGCGGCGTGTCGACCCAGCGCCCCCCCTCCACGCGCCCGTCGCTACAACGGACGAGCGTCACGAGCCCCGCGAGCGCCATGAGTCCCGTCGTGGGATCTTCGCCGGCCCGGAGGGCACCGACGGGATTCCAGGCGGCCTGGACGTTTGGGGCCTCCACGCGGCTCAGCAGGTCGGCGAGGGCCTCGCCCGTGGGACAGGCCGTTTCGGGGCCGTTGCGTACCGCGACCAGGAGGTCGTGCGCGGCTGCCTTCTCCCCCGCCTGCTGCAGGGCCTCCGCGATCGGCCCGAAAGACACGCCGGGCTCCGCCGCGAAGGGGCTTACCGTCACGCGGGGACACCCGACGCGCCGACACAGTTCGATGGTGTCTTCGAACTCCAGAAGATCGTTCATCCACGCCGCGCGGTCGCTTACCGGCCCTTCGAACATGCTCGGCACCACGCTGGCGAGGAGCAGCTCCGTGTCCTCCAGCTGCTCCCGGATCTGCTTCTCGTTGACGAAGGGAATCCGGTCGTCCGGGCCACCGACGGTCCGCAGTTCCATGCCCTGCAGGCCCCAGAGCTGGGTGTAGTGGAGGGCCCGATTCAGATCACTCGTCACCGTGTCGGTGAGCCAGACGGGAACCATGACGCAGATCGGAGAGGTTCGGGGGACAAACACGCACCCTCACTATCAACCCTCGGAAGCGGTGTTCCCGCTCCCCGCACGTCGATTTACCCCGGCGGAGCCCTCCCGCTTTACTGATCTTGGGGCTCGCCCTACTCCTGCGGCTCCTCCTCCGTCTTCGGCTTGGGGAACTCCCCCTTCTCAGTGTAGCGCTCGCCCAGTCGCCGCAGTGCTTCACGCGCATTGCGACGCCGCTGATCGATGAGCTCGTCCTTCAGGTCCTTCTGGGCACGCGCCTGGAGCGGTTCGACGACCTCGGCCTGAAGCACGATCAGCAGCTCCTGTTTCGTGACATTTGTCTGCTCGGTGCCAAAGATGTAGCGGAGCCCGAAGAACCAGCCCGGCAAGTCCTTCAGGAGCGGGACACCGCTGCGGGAGGTGGTCTTTTGGGTGGAGATGAGCCCCCCGATGGCGGTGGCTTCTCCGTCGAGCAGCAGGACCTGCGTGTCCGCCTGGTTCCGGTTGATAATGGTGCCCGCGGGACTGGGTTGGCTATTCGAGTCCTCTACCTGCACGTCCATGTGGATAAAGTCCAGAAGCGGAGCCCCGGCCGTGTCGGCCACAGCCTGGGTCAGCAGGGTCGGCGTGACGTCGATGATGACGCCCGTCTGGACGAACTCCGTGACGGTGTTGCCCGCAAAATCGGTCGTCTGGATCGGCACGTCCTGGCCGATCTGAATCTGTCCCTGCTCGCGGTTCTGGACGGTCACCTGCGGATTCGCAACCGTCCGCCCCATGTTATCCTGCTCAACCAGGTTCAGAAACCGGCGAAACTGAGAGAGCTGGATTTGCTCGGGCGCCTGTAGGATGTTCTCGACACTCTCGAAGAGATTGTCGGTCTTGATTGCGAACCGCCC
>CAZMDV010000168.1:0-4380 GCA_964564875.1 uncultured Salinivenus sp. | reverse complement strand
CCTCCTTGACCGCCCTGTGCCGACCCCAGGATCTCATCCCACCGAAGGCCACGGTTCCGGACCTTGGTGAGGTTGAGGTTGAAGAGCATGGCGTTGATTCGGATCTCCCGCGTCCCTACCGTCGCAGGGGCCTCTTCCGTCGTGTCTACACGGGCTGCTCCCTCAGACTGCGTGGGCTCCCTCACGAGAAAAACCGTCTCCGTTTCTTGATAGGTCAGATTGTTCACCTCTAGCACCTTCTCAAGCGCATCGAGGTAGTACATTCCGGAAATCATCACTCCGATCGGCATCGACCGGTTCTCTGGATCGACGACGGATTTGCCCAACTCACGCTCAAAGATTGGATTGATGATCTCGATGAACTGATCGAGGGGCGTATCCTTCTCGAACGACACCAGGAGATCGGGCGAGATGTCGGTGCGCGTCTTCCGGCGGTCTGGCCGGTCTTGCGCCTCCGCCGGCAGGCAGACGCCTCCCATCAGGAGCACGACAAAAAGGCCAACGGCGACGGTTCGGAGAAATTGGGGAATGAAAGTCATGAACTCTGAGGTCGACGGTCGGAGATCGTGCAGTGAAGAGGGGAACTGTTCACGGAGCGACGTATGCGCGCTTCAGGGTCTCTTGTGCTCTGACGAATGGTGCAAGGACTATTCCTGCTGGTCGTCGGAGCCCACCTGCCGAAGGGGACTCTCCCTGCTTAGGGTGCGCTCTACTCGGTCGATGATGCCCCCCCGGTTCAGACGGGCGACGACACGTCCTTCGGACGGGTCCACCTCTACGATGCGACCAAGATACACCCGATCGCCTTCCGTGACCCGCTTGAGGCCCTCATTGGTCTGAAAGATCGCCTTTCCGTCGAGAATCGAGAGGAGCCGGGCGGACTCCACGTTGAGACGGTCGTACTCGTTGGGCGGCACTTCCTCGAAGACAAGCGGATAGAATGGATTAATCTCAGGCGCCGGATTGGGAAGTACCGAGGACGGGAGGGGGGGACTCAGATCGGTCTGAGCCATGGGCAACCGCTCCACCTCCCGCCCTTCTGTGGACTGATCCGGTCGCGCAAGATCTGTTGCGGCGCCGTAAATGGCCTGTACGTCCATCTGAAACGAAACGAGGATGTCCATCCTCGTGCGTCCCGTTTCCTCGTCGGTCTCGCGCTCCTCGAGGTACGTCAAATCCAGGTTGCGGACGCGGTAGAAGGGACGGTTGTTTTCGACGGTCCAGACGAACCGATACAGGTTCGTGAAGTAGGCTTTCCCTTCCGCACTGAAGGTGTGCACGCTGTAACCGTCCCGAGATTCCGGTCCCGAGGAGCTCACGTTGAACGTCTTGAAGCCCGTCTGCGTGAGCTTGGTCAGGTAGGAGACGATGTCCGGGGACGAAACGGTCTCCGGCACAATTTTATACCGGGTCTTCCAGTCGAGACGGGCCCTCTCGAATCGCTGTTTCGCATTCGTCAGATCGGCGCGAAGGGCCTGAATCTCTTTCTGCTCCTCTTTCTTGGCCTCAATCTTCTTGTCCAGCGACGCAATCTTGTTTTGCTGGCGGAAGTAGGTCAGATACGTCCCCACCCCAAGCAGGAGGACCAGGCACGCGAGGAGAATGGTCTGATTTGAGTCGAGCGTGAACATGCGTCGTCTAGTTGAGACGGGAGAAGAATGCGCGACATCGATTTACGGAATCGTACCGATCAGCCCGAACGCTCCGCCGAGGGGTAGTCGGAGGAATCCGGGTCGGCCGTGGACGCTTCGACCGTGGAGGCGTCCTCCTCCGTCCCTGACATTTTCAGGAGCCACGCCCCTCCAGGGAGGACACCATTTTTTTCCCGAAGCACAGAAAGCGCGTCCTCAAACGAGGCGAAGGTCCCGACCGCGACGCGGTACCGATCGAATTGGGCGCTGTGCCGGACCCGAACGGGGTATTCATCACCGTCCAGACGGTCTCGGAAGCGCTGGGCAATCTCCTCAGCCGCCGAGCTTCTTGCATGGGACCCTACCACGACCGTCCACCCCGATTCGGACGACCCTGACTCCGTGGTCGATGGAGACGAGGCGGGAGTGGCCTCGGCGGCGGGATCGGAGGACTCTTCCCCCACTGCGATCCCCCCCGTCTCCGCCGCGGCCGCGGTCGACGAATCGACGGTCGTATCGGACTGCGTTGCCTGATCGGCAGTGGCGAGTCGCTGGCGTTCCTGTTCGCGCCAGTAATCGATGGCGGCGGGCTTGGTCGTGTCGAGCGGGACCGTGAGCTGGAAGTCATACAGCTGAACGTCCCGCGTTTCGGAAAATGTGAGTTGCAGGATTTCCCCCTCTAACCGGTGGGCCAAACTGACAACTTTCGACCGATCCGTAGATCGTCCCACCACTGTCACCTGACCTTCGCTCTGGGGACTCCACTGATCGATCGAGAGCCCGTCGATCCGGTTTATTTTCTCCGTCACCGTCGCGAGGCCCGCACTCCACTTGTTACTGCCCCTCAGGAGGCCCCGAACCACCTTATTCGCACTCGCATACTGAGAGGTCGCGGACTTGAGGCTATCGGTGCGGCGCTGTAGGGCGTTCTGATCGACCTGCTCGATCTGCTGCTTCAGCTGGCGAAGCGTCGACCGCCGCTCACTGATCGCACTTGCATTCAAAAAGTAATACCAGACAAACCCGAGGGTCGTCACGGCGAGAAGGGTAAGGAGGGCCGGCACTGCCCACCCCACTGGCAGCCGAAAGCTACTTGCAGTGTACTTCTTCGATAGCAGATTGACCGGCTGAAAGGACGGACCATAGTCGGGATCGTCGAGCAACCGAAGTGCCGCACCGGTTGCCCCTACGTACGCCTCCGTATCGGTGTCTTCCCCGCCCGGGAGGTGCGTGCGGAGCAGGCGGAGATCGGCCCCGGCAAAGTACGATTTGATGGCGTCCGCGAGGACCTCTTCGTCGTGCTCCGCGACGAGCATGAGGTGCTGCACCTCGCCCATGCCGTACTCGTCCTGCAGGAGAAGCACACGGCTGCAGATCGTCTCGACGGAGTCCTCTGATGTCAGCTCCGGGAGATGTTCCGACTGGCGAAGCGTGTTCCCCTCGATGAAGAGGACGAGCGTGTCCTCAGGGCTCGACCGGACGAGAATGGTCTTCTCGGGGGTGCCGGGCGGAAGTTGAAGGATCGACCGCGCAAGTCCCAGGTACAGGGACACCTCTGCGTCGAGCAGGCGGGTGCGAGGCGAGCGGGCCAGGGTTTGGTCCTGCATCGCCGACAGGGTGGACAGAACCGGTCCCCCCGGACGGGCAATCAAAGCCAGGACGCGCTGCTGTCCATCTCCGGTGCGGTGCATCGGGACGAAACCGACGCGCCCATTCTCCACCCTGCCCTCGTACCGCTCCTCTAGCATCTCAATGAGGGTGGACCGAGACGCCGGGAGGGGAAGCCCGTGCTCGTCCTCTTCGGCCTCGTCCTCATCGCTTTCCTCCGAGGGCAGCCGGAGCTCTACGCTGTCAATTTCCGATGTGGTGCTACAGAAGGCAATCTCCGGGTCCTCGTATCCCCGTTCCGCACACTCGTCGAGTACCTGGTCGAGCTCAGCCTGGAAGTTCCAGGTGTCTGTCGTCCCCACACCGCCGCTGTCGCCTCCTTCAATCTCGTCAAACTCCCCCCCCATAAACATCTCGCCTCCGCCCCCATCGTCGTCATCAAATTGGATGGTTACGTCGTCCGGCTCCTCTTCCATGCCGGACGCCATCTCGTCGGGGTCGTCGAAGGGCAAACTTTCATCCTCCACTCCGCCCTCCTTGAGCGACAGTCGAAATTGGACGGTCGTCTCCCCCTCCGTGCGTTCCAACAGCACGGCGTGGAGACTGTCCGCCGACACCATGATGCCAAGTGCGTGTGAGCTCATCCGATGCGTGGGGTTGGAACGTTGTGATGGAAGTGCAGACCGCTAGAAAAAAGAGGTCCGAGGAAGCCTGTGGCTCTTCAGACCCCTCGTCGCTGGCCCGTTGGAGTGAGCGAGCGGATTCCTGAGATCCGACGAGGGCGATCACCCTCACAGAAAGTCCCGCGTCACTCCTTCCGCCCTCCGTGAAGAGCCAAGCCTTCTTCGGACAGAACGCCAGTTGCTCGCGATCTGGGGGGCGTACTTGGCCACTCTTGTTCTGCACAATCTCCGTGCCAGGTAATACGAAGTGGGCCGCTGGGGCAACGTCTCTCGGTTCCCCTGGGCCACTCGCCCCCCGGACTGGAAATCGACATGCGAGGAAATGAAACAGAGGCCCGAAAGAATTTACGGGAATTGGAAGTGGCCCGTCGTGGGCCGACTCGGGGACAGGACCTCTGTGCCGTTCTACACTCAATACCCGGTCTATTGAGAGAGAAATGGTAGACCGGACGATGGGC
>CAZMDV010000167.1:0-6214 GCA_964564875.1 uncultured Salinivenus sp. | reverse complement strand
CCGTCTTGACGGCACAGAAGCCGCAGGAGCGGGTGCACACGTCGCCCAGAATCATGAACGTGGCCGTACCGCGGCTCCAGCACTCGCCCATATTCGGACAGTTGGCGCTCTCGCAGACCGTGTGCAGGTCGTGGTCATCCACGGTCTCGCGGACCTCATTGTAGGTCTCGCCCTGAGGGAGCGAAACGCGGAGCCACTCGGGGCGTTGGCCGCGTTTGTTCTTGTTGGTATTCTCGACGACCGGCAATTCAACGAACCCTGGATCGCCGTCGCCCGAGGGCCCAATGGGGTCGGGCTCCACGGCGCCCAGGTCGGCGTCGCCGGGCATCGCAGGCTCATTTTCGGAAGACTCCGTGTCGCGGGTCGTAGGGGTGGACATACGCAGTGGAAATAGATCGGTCAGCCAGCTTTGGAGCCGTGTATGCGGTCTGCTCACACCGGCACGAGAACACGGATGAGTGGGTACGAGGACTGGTATTGCCCGTTCCTCTAAATTAGGGGTCCCACGGTGTGGATTGTAACGGAAGCAAAAGCCTCTTGGCCGGGATCCACGAGCACTGCCTGGCTACCAACCGCCCGATGCCCCACCGCCGCCAAATGAACCGCCGCCCCCGCTAAATCCGCCTCCCGAACTACTCCCCGAGCCAATCCCACCGCTGCTCCCACCGGACCCTGGAGAAACGGTGAAGGGACCGATTTGAACCTGTTCGTCCTCTTCGGCGGCCGCCTCCATCGTCTCTGCCCATTCGTTGACCTCGGGGACGCGAGAGAGCACGAGAAAGGCTACCGCGTACGCCGCCATTCCAATCAGTCCCCCGAGCGTGGTGCCCGAACTTGTGAACCCACCCACGAAGAAGAATGGCAGCAAGAAGATAAACAAGAACCAGCGCTCGTGCCCCGTGCTCACCAGTGCCTGGAGGGCGAAGAAAACGGGAAGCAACAGGAAGAGCAGTCCAAACAGAATGCGCCCCAATGTCGAGCTTCCCTCCGACGACGAGGCGGTCGGTGGTTCGTAGGTCCCCTCAATCGATTCCAGAATCGCCGCCACGCCCGCCCGGACGCCTCGGTCGAAGTTTCCGTCTCGAAAGGCCGGTCGCATCTCGTACCGGACGATCCGGCTGGCCACCACGTCGGGCAGGTCGCCCTCCAGCCCGTAGCCCACCTCGATACGCATCTTCTGATCGTCGCGCGCAACGAGCAGCAGCACCCCGTTGTCGAACTCTTCCTGGCCCAGTCCCCAGGTCCGGGCCACCCGCAGGCCGTACCGCTCGATGGGGGCCCCCTTCAGCGATGGAATCGTCAGGACGGCCACCTGATTGCTCGTGGCGTCCTCGTGGGCCGCTAGCTTCGCACTGAGGTCGCCCTCCGTGGTCGGTGAAAGCAGGTCGGCCTGATCAACGACGCGACCGGTAAGTTCGGGCACCTCGGCCTTCTGGGCCACGACCCCTGGCGCGACCCCCAAGAGCACCATGCAGGCCAAAAGGAAGACGTATCCCCTTCGAGAAAACACCATCGGTACGGGTCGGCAGCAGGTCATTCTTCATCGGGAGAGGGCGTTCGCACGCGGTTGGAGAGTTCATCCTCATCGTCGTCCGACGCCACGCCCTTCCGCTCCAGCAGGTCACCACACATCGCAATGCCTTCGACCATGCCTTGCGTGAGGGTGTCGGTTCGGATGCTCCGACGGATACGCTCGATGATGTTGGTCCAGTCCTCCGGATCGACGGTTTCGTTGATTCCAGCATCTCCCAGGACCTCAATGCGACGTTCCAGCAGGGAGACAAAGAGCAGGATGCCCGTGCGATCGTCTGTGCGGAAGACCTTGTTTTCGACAAACGCCCGCATTGCCCGGTCGCGGACCCTCCGATTACGGCGGGCCGACCCGGCCAGATTCCGCTTGAGGGCGGGCACCGCAGCGACCAGGCCCGCGCCCACCGTGCCGGCCCCGAGCGCGAGGAGCACCGCGCCCCAGCTCGTATACGCCCACCCGAAGCTCCAGCCCTCGTAGAGCTGAACGAAAAGGAGAACGAGCCCGAGCGTACAGACCGCCAGGAAGGAGGCGCCGCGCCAGACCGACACGGCATAGTCGTCGCTTCGGGACACAATCACCGGCACAATTTCCCCCGCCGTCTGCGTCTCGGCCTCAGCAACGGCTTCCCGAACGCGGTCGGTGTCGAAGGTTTCGAGCAGATCGTTCATGGTCGTAGAGCGCCCTGGTTGGAAGAGAGCGGAGCGCAACGGACTGGAGGGCCGTACGTGCAATTCGGCGAGGCCAAGTCGTGGAGAACGACTTTTGACTCCCAGGAAGGGCCACTTGCCGGACGGTCAGTCGGATTGTACGTCGTCCCTTACTTCATAGTCCATCCGTGGAGGAGAGTCAAGACCGGGGTCTGTCTATCAAGATGAAGGCGGCGGTCCGTCGGGGCTCTCCGCAAGATCCTCCCGCAGCAGGCCGAAATAGAGGATGTCCACCAGATCGCCGTCTTTTTCGCGGTGGCGGCGGAGCCGACCCTCCTGTGTAAACCCGGTTTTTCGAAGTACGCGCGCGGAGGCATCGTTCCACGCAAAGACCTCCGCCGTGAGCCGCACCACTCCCAGCTCGGTGAAGGCGTAGTCCACGTACCGGGATACCGCGTCCGTCATAATGCCGCGGTTCCAGTACGGCCTGGCGAGCCAGTAGCCGAGCCGGGCGCGGTGGGAGGCTCCTACGTCGAGATCGTCGTCCCCCACCACGCCAATAAGCCGTCCGCTCGCCCGGCGAATGGCAAAGGTGGTTTCGTGGGACTGCTCGGTGCGGCGCCGGATCCGGTCTTCAATCCAGTCCTCGGCGTCGGCCTCGGTGTAGGGCCACGGAATGCGAAGGGTGTTGCGCCAGATCGCTCGCTCTTGCAGGTGCTCCACGAGCGCGTCTTGGTCGCCCCGTTCGACGGGGGAGAGGACGAAGCCGTCGGTCAGCGAAAGGCGCTTCATGGCGATGGAGGCATTCCTGCACCTCCAAAAAAACCTGCTTGATGGTGCGTAGAGCGGTGGTCCCAAATTAGGGCGACAAACGGACAAGGTCGAACGGGACGGCTCTCCGCACCAGTTCCTGTCTGTCCGGCCCAGTTAAGGTGGATGTCTTGACAAGCAGCCGCCGATTCGCGACACTGTGGGTCCGGTCGTTCGACCGACCGAACACTGGCCCTTCCGTCCAAACCCCCGCCCGCCTCATGTCGCTCCGCCCTATTCTCCTTGTTGCTGTGCTTCTTCTGGTCGGCTGCTCGTCCGGACCCACCGCCGACCTCGTCCTGACCAACGGAACGGTGGCCACGCTCGACGAAACCTACGGCGACGTGGAGGCGCTCGCCGTGGCGGACGACACAATTCTGTCCGTCGGCAGCACCGCGGAGATCGACGCGTATACCGGTTCGGATACCCGGGTCGTTGACCTCGACGGACGCCTCGCCGTGCCGGGCTTTATCGAGGGGCACGGCCATTTCATGGGCATGGGCGAGGCGCAGATGCAGCTCGACCTGCTTGGCACCGCGTCCTGGAACCAGATCGTGGCGATGGTCGACTCGGCCGCCGAGACCGCCAGGGAAGGGGCGTGGATCGAGGGGCGAGGATGGCACCAGGAGAAATGGTCCTCAACCCCCGACCGGATGGTGCGAGGCTTCCCCACCAATGCGCGGCTCAACGAGGTGGCCCCGGACACGCCCGTCTACCTCACCCATGCCAGCGGCCACGCCGCCATCGCCAACGACGCCGCTCTGGAAGCGGCGGGCATCGGGCCGGACACGCCCGATCCCGACGGCGGGACCATCGTGCGGGACGCGCAGGGCCGCGCCACTGGCGTCTTGCTGGAAACCGCTGAAGGGCTCGTGCAGGAGACGATCGAAGAATCACGCCAGAGCATGAGCGCCGAAGAGCGTCGGGAGCGCCGCGAGAAACAGGTGCGCCTCGCCGCGGAGGAGGCACTCGCCAATGGCGTCACGAGCTTCCAGGATCAGGGCGCCTCGTTTGGGACCATCGACCTGTACCGTGAGATGGCCGAGCGCGGCGATCTCGGCATCCGCATGTACGCCATGGTGTCGCAGAGGGAGGTCACGCCCGAGACCCAGGATCGTCTGGCGGACCTCCGCACGGTGGGCGCCGCCGATCATCACCTGACGGTGCGCTCGATTGGGGAGGTGACGGTGGACGGGGCGCTCGGCTCGCGCAGCGCCTGGATGCTGGAGCCCTACAACGACGCGCCCGACGACACGGGCATCAACGTCACGTCGATGGAGCGCGTCCGCGAAATTGCCGAGATTGGGCTCGAAGAGGACTATCAGATCGCCGTCCACGCCATCGGCGACCGGGCCAATCGGGAGACGCTCGATCTCTACGCGTCGCTGTTCGACGAGGCCGACGTGGATGGGGAGGCGCTTCGCTGGCGCGTCGAGCACGCCCAGCACCTGCACCCGGACGACATCCCGCGCTTTGCGGATCTGGGCGTGATGGCCTCCATGCAGGCCATCCACGCCTGCTCCGACGCGCCCTACAACTACAAGCGTCTCGGGGCCGAGCGGGTGACCGAGGGTGCCTACGTCTGGCGGACGCTCTGGAACGACGGCGCCGTCGTGGGCAACGGCACCGACGTGCCCGTCGAGAAGATCGATCCGCTCGCCAGCTATCACTGCACCGTCACCCGGCAGGTGCCCGGCACCGATACCACGTTCACGCCCGACGAGACGCTCACCCGCCGGCAGGCCCTCAAGTCCTACACGATCGAAAACGCCCGCATGGCCTTCGAAGAGGACGAAAAGGGCACCCTCACCCCCAGCAAGCTGGCCGACGTGACGGTCCTCTCGGACAACATTCTGGAGATTCCTGCGGACCAGATTCGCGACACGCAGGTGGACCTCACAATTCTCGGGGGCGAGGTTGTGTACGAGGGAGTGACGGGCAGCGAATAGCCTCGTCCTCGGTGCATTCTGTCGCTCATTGTCCCTCTGCCATGCGCATGCGCGCCACGGTTGCCACTGTTCCTCTGACGGCCATCGCTCCTCTCCTGTCCGGGCCCATCAGGAGCCTGAGACGAAGACCACTCGGATCGACGACGTGACGCCCGAGCCCCCAGTCCTCTCCCGCCGCGACGGCGAGATCGCTCACGCGCACGAGTAATTCCTTCGGAAACACGGAAACGTCCTGAAGGGCGACCAATACCTGCACACACGCCACTCTGGTTTTCCAACTCACCCTCGGCCCTCATGGAAGCGGTTTCTACCAACACGATTGATCCGAAACGGGTGAAGAACCTGCTGTCCGAGCACCTGCTCACGAAGGGCATGATGCCCATGGTGCTGGACATGGAGGCGAGCCAGGGCGTTCGGCTCCGCGACAAAAAAAGCGGCCGCTCGCTCATCGATCTGTTTGGCTTCTACGCCTCAAATCCCCTCGGCATGAACCACCCGAAGATGACTGGGGACGAAGGCTTCATGGAGCGGCTGGTGGACGCGGCCCTTAACAAGGTCACCAACTCCGACGTCATGACCGGGCACATGGCGCGGTTCGTGGATACCTTCGACCGCGTCGGGATCCCCGACTATCTGCCGTATACCTTCTTCATCTCGGGCGGCGCGCTGGCGGTGGAAAATGCGCTCAAGACGGCGTTCGACTGGAAGGTGCGGAAGAACCACCAGAAAGGATACCGCCGCGAGGTGGGGCATCAGGTGCTGCACCTCGATCAGGCCTTTCACGGCCGCACCGGCTACACCATGTCGCTCACCAACACGGCCGACCCGCGGAAGACGATGTACTTCCCGAAGTTCGACTGGCCGCGCATCACGAATCCCAAGATTCACTTTCCGCTCGATGGGGAGGAGGTGGACCGCGTGGCGGCGGAGGAGCAAAAGGCCCTCGACCAGGCCAAGCGGTACTTCCATGAGCGGGAGGATCAGATCGCGGCCGTCATCCTAGAGCCCATCCAGGGCGAAGGGGGCGACAACCACTTCCGGCCCTCGTTCCTGAAGCGGCTGAAGAACCTGGCCCACGAGCACGATGCCCTGCTCGTGTTCGACGAGGTCCAGAGCGGGGTCGGCATCACGGGCGAGTTCTGGGCGCACCAGGCCCTCGGCGTCAAGCCCGACATCATGGCGTTTGGCAAGAAGTCGCAGGTGTGCGGCATTCTGGCCGGACGCAAGCTCGATGAGGTGGACGATCACGTCTTCGAGACGCCCAGCCGCATCAACTC
>CAZMDV010000166.1:0-6224 GCA_964564875.1 uncultured Salinivenus sp. | reverse complement strand
TAAGAAGACACGCAAAAGAATCTTTACAACGAGACATTCCTGGCGTAGCGCTGGACGCGAATGCGACCGAGTGCTCCTGGGGTGCAAAGCGGAGTCGAGGAATCTTTTTGACCGTTGGTGGAAGCCATTTTTCGGCTCTCATCTCTCCGAGTTAGGCGTTCTTGCCAGGTTTAGGGAGATTCCCAGAGGATGACCCTGCGGGCCCCTTTGACTCACTCTTTCCCTTGGTCGTCGGCCGCTCAGAACATTGTCCTCGATTCCTATCGAGATGACTCTCGGGTATTTCTGCGTGTCTACTTGGTTGGCGATGTAGCACCCTGAACCCCAGTAGAATCCGAATGGGACCGCCATCCGTCGTCCGCACGTCCTTCACAAGTGGAGCCGCCGACCGACGCCGCCGCGAACCCTGCCCGACGACGACGCTACCCGAAGGTTTCCTCGCGCTGCTTCATGGCCTGCCGGGCGTTTTGCTGGAGCCACTGGGCGAGTTGCAGGGCGTGCTCGGGCGTCATGACGAGGGACGCCTGCACCTCGCGGGTCAACTCTCCGCGCGTGACCTGTTCGCTGCGTTCGCTGAGGTCGACCTGGCCGGTCTCGTCGATCTGGTGGCTCACGTGGTGGGGGATGCTCCCGCGCTCAACGTACAGGTTGGCCACCACCGACGCGCCGTCCGGCGTGGGGCCGCCGTGGGCCCCGGTGGCGGCGATGGTGTGTACCCTGTCGGCATCCTCGTACACGAAAGTGATTTCGTTCTGATCGTCGTCCGGCATGGCAGCGGGGCGCTATTGGTAAAGAAGAATGAGAGCATCAGGGCCTCCGGATCAGGTCCAAGTCGGGGGTAGCGGGCACCGGATTCGGGACACAAGGAGGCTACTACTCAGCGACCTGGATCTCAAAAGGCACGCGTACGTCGGCCCAGTGGAGGACGCACATTCCCCTCTTGTTCGTGACCTTCTCGAACAGGAACGTCATCATCTCGCGCTCCGGGGCCGATTCGGGGGACACCGTCACGCGCAGGGCGTCCTTACTCTCGTCATAATTCGTGCCCCACTGCTCGGCCACATTGTTGAAGATGAGGGTCCACTGGTCTTCGCTCGGAATGGTGTAGAGCGAGTACGTGCCTTCCGAGAGCGAGCTGCCCTCGATTGTCACGTCCGAGGAGACGGAGACGGTCGTTGCTTCGTTGGCGCCGGTGCGCCACACCTCGTCGTAGGGCACGAGTCCCCCAAAGATTGTGCGCCCCTCCATGCTCGGCCGCCCGTAGGTGATGCGGACCTCCGTGGTGCCGATGGTCTGCGAGACCGCCGCGTTTGGGCTCACGCGCGGGTCTTCATTTCCCCGCTCCACGCGGTCCTGAGCGGTGGCCGGAGCCGTCAACAGGAGGGGGAGAAGGAGCAGGGAAAGAGCAATAAAACAGGAGCGTCGGACCATCATGCGTTTGCGGGGTTGGGGCAAGAAAAGCGCGGGGCCGGTCCTCCGGGGCCGCCCGAGCAGGGGCGAAGGGCGGCTCGAAGCGGCCTACTCGATCTCAAGCGCTCCGGGGCCCGCGATGCTTCCTTCTCGGGTTTCGTACCACTCGATTTCAAACTCTAGGCTGACCTCCGAGGAGCCACGATCATTCGATTCGCGCTCCAGTTCAATTTCGAACTCGACGTGCTCCGGAACTTCAATCGTCGTGGACTGGTCGGCGGCCGAGAAGTCGAGCTGACCACCGCTCTCCAGCTTGTCCGCCACAGTGCGCAGATATGTGGCAACGTCCGCTCGGGACATGTCCTGCTCGAATTCAAAGAGTGTATCGTCGGGCATTGGTAGGAGGGGGATTCTTCGGAAGGGTAAGGAGAAAAAATCCAATACACGTACACGAGCCCATTCCGTCAGTTCGTCTCCCAAAGATGAAAATTTGGGGGGCTCTGTGTCAGGAATGGTCGGGCCTGTTCATGGAGGGCCCTCGTCGTGCGGTGCACACGGGGGCTTGGAGGTCAGTGAAGAGGTCCGCCCCCGATCAGTACCGCGTTTTCACGATCGATTGCTGTCTCCCACTGGACTCTTTCGCCCGCCCTCTTTACCATGCTTCCTGCGTGCATCATGCACCTGCTCGTAGCGCAGGTCGTCGTTCTGCTACCTAAGCGTGTTGGTCAATGAGCGCTGTCGAAGGCCCGTTGCTCTGGGCCAGTTACTTGTCGTTGGGGGTGTTGGGCCTTTCTATTTTGGCCGCGCTCCTTCGTGTGCTTTGGGGGCCGCACCTGTCGGACCGCATGATCGCCCTCGACCTCGTGGCCTTCCTCGCCATGGGATTTCTGGCTACCTATTCCGTGTTGGCCGAGGAAGAAGCATTCATTGACGTAGCCCTCGTGCTCGGGCTCCTGGCTTTTCTGGGAACTGTCGCCGTGGCCCGATACATTGAGCGCGTTCGTTCCGGAGAAGCCCTTGTGGATTCATGACCGACGTTCTCCCCGCTCTCCTGATGACCGGAGGAACGTTCCTGATGCTCGCGGCCGCGGTGGGGTTGCTTCGATTCCCCGACCTGTATACCCGCATGCACGCCGTCACGAAGGCCGGAACCCTTGGCGTCGGTCTCATGCTCGTCTCCGCGGCCGTGGCGTTTGGGGACCTCAGTGTCACCGCCCGAGCCCTTGCGGCCCTGCTCTTCGTCTTTCTCACCGCTCCCGTATCGGCCCACATGATCGGACGGGCAGGCTATTTAGGGAACGTACCGCTGTGGAAACAGACTGCCTTCGATGACTGGGATGCGGAGTATGAGGAGCTTCGGCGGGAGGGGGAAGAGCCGCTGACCGAGGCGGGTGCGCGGGTACGGGGGAGCTCTGGCCCTTCCGACTCGACTGCCTAGCGCGCGGTACGTTCAGAGCGGTCTTGCGTCGACTCTTCCCCTCAGGTTGTTTCGGCCATGCTCCTCGCTGTTCTTAGCATCTTCGTTGGTGCGGCCCTCGCCCCACTGTTCGTGCGCCTCCTGGGCCGAGCCTCGGGATGGGTGCTGGGACTCCTCCCTCTTGGCGTCTTTGCCTATTTCGTGCAGACGTTGCCGGAGGTGGCCCATGGGGGGACCCTCCGGCACTCCTACGAGTGGGTGCCGTCGCTGGACACGCCACTCTCGTTCTATCTGGACGGGCTGAGTCTCCTTTTTGCGTTGCTCGTCACGGGCATTGGCACGCTCATCGTCGTCTACGCGGGCGGATACCTGGCCCATCACGATCAGCTGGGCCGATTCTACACGCAACTGCTCTCGTTCATGGGGGCCATGCTCGGCCTCGTGGTGGCCGATAATGTGTTCGTCTTCTTCATTTTCTTTGAGTTGACGAGCCTCACCTCGTATCTACTCATCGGGTTCTATCACACCGAGGAGGAGTCGCGACGGGCGGCCCGGAAGGCGCTAATTGTCACGGGCGGCGGCGGGCTCGCGCTCCTGGCGGGCCTCATCCTGTTGGGCAGCGCCGCGGGGACCTGGGAGTTTAGCCAAATGCTGACCCTCGGGGCCACCGTACGGGGGCATTCCCACTATCTCGCGATCTTTGTTCTCGTCTGCGCGGGCGCCTTCACAAAGTCCGCGCAGTTTCCCTTTCACTTTTGGCTCCCGGCGGCCATGGCGGGCCCCACGCCGGTGAGCGCGTACCTTCACTCGGCCACGATGGTGAAGGCAGGCGTCTTTCTCTTGGCCCGGCTCCATCCGGTCCTCGGTGGCACGGCCGTCTGGGCCGGCACGCTCGGCATTGTGGGCGGCTTTACGATGCTGATGAGCGCCTGGCTGGCGCTGCGCTACACTGACCTGAAGCAGATCCTGGCCTACACGACGGTCATGGTGCTGGGCCTGCTCACCATGTTGTTGGGGATTGGGACGAAGACCGCCATCAAGGCGATGGTGACGTTCACAGTCGTGCATGCCCTCTACAAGGGCGGCTTGTTCATGATGGCGGGGAGCATCGACCACGAAACTGGCACGCGCGACCTCCTGGAACTAGGTGGGCTGCGCGGGGCGATGCCCTGGACGATGGTGGGAGGCCTGGCCACAGGACTTTCGATGGCGGGTATACCGCCGCTGTTTGGGTTTATTGGAAAAGAAGTCACCTACGAGGCGGCGCTCCACGGCGGCACCTGGGGCCCCTTGATTCTGGGCGCCGGCGTGTTGGCGAACGCGGCCCTGGTGGGCTCGGGCCTGCTCGTGGGGCTGAAGCCGTTTATCGGGGAGATGAAAGGGGCATTCACGCGAGACCCGCATGAGGCGCCGGTCAGCATGTGGGGTGGACCGCTGGTGTTGGGCGGCCTGGGCCTTGCATTCGGCATTTACCCGGCGTTCATCGACCACTCGCTGCTCCGGGCCGCCCAAGCCGGCATCCTGCAAGCGCCCAATGAGTTGCACCTTGCGCTGTGGCATGGGGTCAATATTCCTCTGATTGCGAGCCTGGTGACCTTTGCACTGGGCTTTTCCATCTACGCCTACTGGGAGGGGCTGCGCGAAACGGTGTTCATGGCGGGGCTGGGCACGCTCTTCGGTCAGGGTCCGGGGCGGGTGTTTGAGCGAGGACTGTACGGCGTGTCGTCCCTGAGCCATACGGTGACGCGCCTCGTGCAGAATGGGCGCTTTCGGTGGTATCTCTTCGCCACCTTCTCGGCCATTCTGGTGCTCGTAGGCGGAGGGTTTTTGGCCGAGGGAAGTCTTGGAGGCTTTTCATTTGCGGGCGACATTCCCAGCGTTGAATACTACGAAGCGGCGCTGGCGGGCCTCATTATTGCGTCAGCGGTCGTGGCGGTGCGCACGCACGATCGGTTCGTCGCGATTTTGGCGCTGAGCGTGGGGGGGTACGGCGTCGCGCTTCTGTACCTGCTCTTCGGCGCGCCCGACCTGGCGATGACGCAGTTTGCCGTCGAGACGCTCACCCTCATCCTGCTCGTGATCGTGATCGTTCATCTGCCGGGCATCCAGGGGGAGGAGCCCCTCGGGATCCGTCTTCGCGACGGCCTCGTCGCACTCGGGTGTGGGGCGCTTCTGACCCTGACCATGAGCGTGATCGTGCAGGGGCCCCTGGATTTGCGTGTCAGCGAGTATCTAGCGGAGGCGAGCTACACGGAGGCCGAGGGGCATAACATCGTGAACGTGATCCTTGTCGACTTCCGGGCGCTCGACACGATGGGAGAAATCACGGTCCTCGCCATCGCAGCGATCGGGGTGTACGTGCTTATGCGGATGCCGCGCCAGGAGAAGCCTGAAATGACGACGGAGGCATCCCCCGACGATCAGCCCGTTGAGGAGAAGTCAGGGGCGTAACCCTTTGCAAGCTGGACTTACGTTGACCCCAGAGCCATGCTGTATTCTCTTATTTTGCGCGTCGCGGCCCGGGTGCTCGTGCCGCTGCTGCTACTGTTTTCGCTCTTCATGCTTTTGCGGGGCCACAATCTCCCGGGCGGTGGCTTTGTGGGCGGACTCGTGGCGGCCTCTGCGTTCGTCCTATACGTACTCACGGCGGGGGTGGGTGCGGCACGACGGGTGTTGCATGTAGAGCCACACACGCTGCTTGGGCTCGGGCTCGTCTGTGCCTACGGAACGGGGGTGTTTGCCCTCGTCCTTGGGGAGCCGTTCCTCACGAGTCTATGGGTGGACCTGCACATCCCGATCCTGGGGGACCTGCACCTCGGCTCGACCCTTCCGTTCGACATTGGGGTCATGCTCGTGGTCGTGGGCACCGCCCTGCTGATGGTGTTTTCGGTGGAGGACCGGCTCCCGGGGCTGGCGGAGGAGTAAGGGGGCGTATCGCGTATTTCGTATTGCGTATTCCGTAGGCCCGCGCAGAGCGCACATTTTACGCAATACGAAATACGCAATATGACAAGTTGGAGGAGGGCAAAATGCTGAAATTCTGATTGGACTACTCGGTACTGATAACTCCCCATCATGGAACAGATCACGGCCATAGTGAGCGGCGCGATGCTGGCCGCGAGCTTCTATCTGCTCATGCGGCGCAATCTTCTGCGCTTCGTGATCGGGCTCATTCTCCTGTCCAACGGGGTGAATCTCCTGATCTTTACCATGGGGCGACTTACGCCGGCCCAACCCCCTCTCATCCCCTACGGAGCGAAAGTGCCGCCCGAGCCCTACGCCAATCCGCTTCCGCAGGCCCTAATTCTCACGGCCATTGTGATTAGCTTTGGGCTGCTGGCGTTTACGCTCGTGCTGGTGTACCGCCACTTTGCCGCGGGGCAGAGCATCGAGTCCG
>CAZMDV010000165.1:0-6259 GCA_964564875.1 uncultured Salinivenus sp. | reverse complement strand
GATCGGGTGTGGCTCGTGCCGAAGGAGTAGGGCGGTTGGAGGGGCGGAAGTGGAGGGGCGTCAGTCGGAGTGGTGGCGGTAGAGCGGGAGATCGTCCTCGATTGGTTCGAGAGAAATGGGGTCCGTTGGCAGGGACTCTCCCTTGCCGAGCACCAGCACGCCGCCGGGCTGGAGGCGATCCAGAAGGCGCTGCAGGCACTTCTGTTGCAGAGCGTCGTCGAAGTAGGTGAAGACGAGGTTCCGGCAGCAGATGAGCGAGAAGGGGCCGGCGGGCATTGAGGCGCGAATGTCTTCCTGTCTCCACGTCACGTGACGACGATACAGCGGATGGAGGACGCAGGGCTCGGCGTGTTTTCCGTGGTCGAGGGCCGGGTCGTAGACGAACGCCCGGTCGGTCCACGCGTCCGGGAGGTCCTTGAGGGTGCCGCGCTGGTAGCAGCCCCGCCGGGCGCGCCGCAGCATATGCGCCTGCGCCTCCGACGCCGTCACGTGCAGCGTGCGGCCCCCAAAGCGATCACGCAGCGCGTGCCGCCACAGGATGCGGAGCGTGTAGGGCTCCTCGCCGGACGCCGCCCCAACGCTCCAGGCGCGGAACTGGGCCTCATTCCCCGAGAGGTGCTTTTCTGCCACGGCGGGAAGCACCGGGGCCCGCAGGGCATCGAAGATCGGCGGGTCACGGTAGAAGCGGGAGACGGTGATGCGGGTCATCGCGTCGAGCCGTTCCCACTCGTCCGGATGGGCCTGCAGGTAGTCCCGGTATGCGTCGAGGCTCCGCAGGGCCAGGGCCTGCAGGCGGTCGACGAGGCGCGATTCGACCTGCCCCTGCACTTTGCGGTAGCCTGCCCATTGCTTGTCGAGGCGGGGCAGGGCCCACCGGAGAAAGTCGGAGGTCGCGTCGCAGGGCACGGCACTGTGGGGCAGCGAACACGAAGGGCGCGCCGGAGAGTTACGCAGATTTGTGCCGAAAGGATCGGTTTCCCCGAAACGACCTGCCTGTTTTGGGACAGCTTTTGGGGCTCTAAGCGTTGCCGTTTGTCCGGCGACAACGCGTGGCGATACGGCCCTAAGGCAGCCGAGTGACGTACGCGGTGCCCGACTCCGTTTCGGCAACCGACCCGATGACGGCGACGCGCCCATTGAGATCGAGGGCGGATCCGAAGTTTACCGTTCCGAGGTCGAGGATCGTGCGCTCCCGCCACGGTCCCCTCTCCCGCCGGCGGAAGACATAAACCACGCGGTCGATGTTGATCTCTTTGCCCAGCTGCTCGTCGTAGCCCGTAACCAGGGCTCTCCGGCCGTGCACGGACACGGCAGCGCCGAAGGAGCCGGACTCGTACGGGATGGAGGGCCGGAGCGTCGCGGACCGCGTCCAGGTCGTGTCCCCGCGGGTATAGACGGTGGCGGCCCCCGAGCCGTCGTCCCGGGCCCGACTTTCGCCCACGAGCAGGGTCGTATCGTGGAGGTCGAGATCGATGAAAAACGCGTCGATGCCCTGCAGATAGGCCTCCTCCTGCCAGCGGCCAGTCGCCGGGTTGTGCCGGAAAACGTAGACGGAGCCCGGCTCTCGCTTGAAGAAGGTGGACCCCGCCACGGCCAGGTGCGGGCCGTCGAGCGCGACGTCGCCCCCGAGAATGCCCGAGTCGAGGGAGTGTTGGCCCTGCAACCGGGCCGTCTGGGTCCAAGTCTCGGTCGAGGAAGTGTACTCGAAGACATATGCGGACCCGCTGTAGGATCCCTCCGGATTGCCGGAGGTGGTGACGACGGCCCGATCGCCGTCGAGCGCAACGCCCGCGGCAAAGAGGCCCTCCTGCCGATCGGAGCGGCCCGTGAGGCGGGCTGTCTGCGTCCAGGTGCCCTCTGCATCCCGCTCAAAGACGTACGCCGCGTTTTCGCCCTCGCCGGCAAAGTGCTCGCTCGACGCGCTCACCAGGAGGCGCGAGCCGCTGAGCGCCACGTCGGCCCCAAAGAAGGCCTTGGCCCGACACGTGTGCGGGACGAGGCGGGCGGTCAGGGCCCAGGAGGTGACCGGCGGACCCGGCTGGCGCTCGTACACGAACACGGCCCCCGCATCTTCCCCGCACGCCGAAGCACCGCTGGCCCCCACGACGGCGATCGAGTCATCGACGGCGACAGAGACGCCGAAGGACGCCGCCTCGAGCGTGTCGGGGCGGGGGAGCGCCTCAATTTGGGCGTGGGCCCAGGGCGGGGTGAGAGTGGTCCCCAGGACGACGACGAGGACCATGAGGAGACGGAGACGAAGCATGCGGGCACCGATTCGGAGTAAGCATCGAATCCTCAACGAACGGACGAGGAGAGCGGTCCCCGTTCTTCGTTCACGTCAAAACGTTCGGCGTCGAACGCTTCGGGGCGGCTCGTCCCGTGGAAAAAGAGTGACTTTCCACGTCGGGAGCGTTTCACGGAGGGGCGTTAGTCGTCGAGCGCCATGACGTGCTCGGTGAGCCTCTCCCACTCTTCGTAGAGATCGGAGAGCTCCTGCTTCAATGCGTTGTACTCGTCGGACAGCTCGCGGACTGCCATCCCGTCCCCGTCGTAGGCGTCGGGATCGGCCATGGCCGCTTCGAGCTCCTCCTGTCGCTCCTCGATCTCCAGGATCCGCTCTTCGGTCTTCTCCAGCTTCTGCTTGAGCTGGTACGAGTTGAGGTCCGCGAAGGGCCCATCCCGACGAGCCTGCACTCGGCTACTGTCGGTGCTGTCGGGGGCGGGCGTATCGTCCTCCGCCGGGGCCTCGTCGGCGTCGTCGGCAGCGTGGCCGTTTTCGGGCGGGTCGGCCGGCGCGCCCATCGCGTCTGCGGTCTGCGTGTCCTGAAGGGGACGGGCCGAGCCCTCCTCCACCTGCCAGCGGAAATCGGAGTAGTTGCCGAGGAAGGTGCGCACCGTGCCGCCGCCCACACGCCACGTCTTCTCGGCCACGGCGTCGAGCACGTGCCGGTCGTGGCTCACGAGCACGAAGGTGCCCTCGTACTTTTGGAGCGCCTCGATGAGCACCTCGCGCGAGCGGATGTCGAGATGATTGGTGGGCTCGTCGAGGATCAGCAGGTTGGCCGGCGAGAGCAACGTGCGGGCGAGGGAGAGACGGCTCTTTTCGCCGCCGGAAAGGACGCGTACGTCCTTGAACGCGTCCTTATCGGTGAAGAGAAACCGCCCGAGCAGACTGCGAAGCTCAGTCTTGGGGCGGTCGGGGGCGGCCTCGCGGACCGTGTCGAACACCGTCTGGTCGGGGTCCAACATCTCGCCCTGGTGCTGAGCATGGTAAGAGAGAACCACGTTGTGTCCCTCCGCACGGGTGCCTTCGAAGTCCTCCATGCCGCCCAGGATGCGAGCGAGAGTCGACTTGCCGGCGCCGTTCGGGCCCACGAGTGCAATCTTGTCTCCCCGCTCGATGGTGAGGGGCCCGGCGTCGGTGAAGACGGTCTCGGTGCCTTGCTCCGTGTCGTAGGTCTTACTGAACTCGGAGAGCTCCTGCACGACGACGCCGGAGCGCGGCGGCTCGGGGAACTCAAACGACATGGCGGGCGCCGGATCGGGGGGAGGCGGAATTCGGTCCATCTTCTCCAGCTTCTTGATCCGGTCCTGCACCTGGCTGGCTCGGGCGGCGTTGTAGCGGAACTTGGAGATGAACGTCTTGATCTCCTCGATCCGCTTCTGCTGATTCTCGTACCTGCGCCGCCAGCGCTCGTAGCGGGCCTCCCGCGCCTCCAGGTAGTGGGAGTAGTTGCCGTCGTAGTGGAGGAGGCGGCCCCGCACGAGCTCGGCAGTAGTGGTGACCATGCGGTCGAGCACCGAGCGGTCGTGGCTCACCAGAACCACCGCGCCGGGGTAGGTTTCGAGCGTGTCTTCGAGCCAGTCGATGCTCTCGATGTCGAGGTGATTGGTCGGCTCATCGAGCAGCAGCACGTCGGGCTGCTGGAGGAGGAGGCGGGCCAGGGCCGCCCGCATGCGCCAGCCGCCCGAGAAGGTGTGGAGGGGGCGGTCGAGCTCGTCGGGGGCAAAGCCGAGTCCGGTGAGGGTGGCCTCGGTACGGGGGCGAATGCGGTGGGCGTCGTGGACGTCGAGCTTTTCCTGCACCCGCTGCAGCCGATTTAGGAGCTTGCCGTGGCGGGCGCTCTCGTGATCGGTCGTCTCCAGTTCTTTACTGATCTGCTGCTCTTCCTCCTCCAAGGCCAGCACATCCTCGAACGCCCGCAGGGCCTCCTCCCGTACCGTGCGGTCGTCGGGCAGCTCCTGCACGTCCTGCTCCAGGTATCCGATGGAGACGCCCTCCCGTGTCACCGTTCCTGAATCTACGCCCTGCTCGCCCGCGATCACCTTGAGCAGCGTCGTCTTGCCGGCACCGTTGGGGCCCACGAGGCCGATGCGATGCGGCTCGGGGGTAATGGTCCACGACAGGGTGTCGAAGAGGGGCTCGTCCCCAAACCGAATGGTGATGTCTTCGAGCTTAACCATGCGGACGCGGCTGGTGCAGCGACAGACCTCTCCCGGCGGCGGGCACTGGTATCCGTCCTGGCCCGGCGACGTTTCTCCCCGGAGGGTCGTCCGGGCAGTCGGGAAGACGACCGACGTAGGAGCGGCACACGACGGGGGCGCGCTTCGACCCCGACTAGTCGTCCGGGGTGGGCACCACGGTCGGGGGCGTGGCGTCCTCCAGTCGCCGCGAGAGGTGCTCCAGCTCCTTGCTGAGGGCGGTCGTGCCGTCCGCATGCTCTTCGCGCTGGAGGTACAGCTCCTCGGCGAGGGTGAGGGCAGTCATGACGGCCGTCGTCAGTTCGGCCTGGTCGGGGTGGGCCTCCTGGAATTTCTGCATCCGGTCGTCCACGGAGGAGGCGATGCGACGCGTGTGGGCCTCGTTGCCTTCCTGCACACGCAGGGCGTACTCCCGGCCCAGGATCTGCACGCGAATGGACTTGGACTGCTCTGAGTCAGCCATGGGATCGGAGCGTGGGAGAGAGGGCGGGGAGGGTCAGGCGGAAGCGTCGGTCGCGGAAGAGACCTCCAGCGGCGCCGAGGGCTCGCCCTCGAGGTACGTGTCGATGGCCTCGATGAAGGCCGAGATGCGGTTCCGCAGGGCGTCCGGGTCGTCGTCGAACACGAAGGTCGTGGTGTCCGGCTGGACCGCCGACCGCTGCTCCAGTTCCTCCACGCGGCGCTGCAGGCGCTCGTTTTCGGCCTGCAGGCGACGCAGGGCCGTCGTGGCCCGCTTTACCTGCGCCCGAAGATCGCGAACCGTAGCCCGGTACTCGGGAGGCAGGTGCGTAAGGTCGTCTTCGTCCGACGCGTCGGCACGCACCGACTCCGGCACGGGGGGAGCGGGGTCGGAGTCGGGCAGCGACGGATGGGCGGGCTCGTCCATGACGAAAACCGCACTGGTGCGAGCGGAAAATGAGGGGGGTTCGAGCGGGCTCCCCGCCAGAGGTCCTTCTCCGGATCAAAATTGAAAGCGGCGCCTGAAAGCTGTACGAAGCACAATAGGGAACAGCCCCCGGCAACTCAAGGCGAGACGGTGAGCGTAACCGTGTTTTTCCCGTCCACGATCGACCGTCGATACGTTTGCCGCCCGTTCGAGGTCGTCACGACAAACTGTACGGTCGAGGCGACCCGGATCTCGCCCAGACGATTCCCCTCCGCGTCGCGCGCCTCGAACGCCGGCACGTCGAAGAGGCTCGGGAATCGGACGCGAGCCGTGGTCGACACCCGTCCGTCCTCGCCGGTTGTACCGAGCGGAGCTGCGTTCGCCAGACCCCGACGGATGGCGGCGTAGGTGGTGTCCCCCACCGCGATCTCGCCATCGGTGCCGATGCGGGTGCGGAGTTCGTAGAGGCCGTCGGGGATGTCCTTCGGGGACAGGAGAAGCTCGTGGCGACCCAGGGCAACCGTACTGTTGATGAGAGTTTCGGCCTGCGCTCCGTCGAGCGTGTAGAGCGTCGACCGGAGGGTGGAGGTGGTCCCCGCCGTCACGCGAAGGATGGTATTGTCCCGAAGTGGGTTCGGGAAGATCGAGAGAATCTCGGACTCGACGGGGATGAGAACGCTCTGGGGCTCCCCCGCGACGCTCGTGGTCCCATCCGTCGCGACGGCGATGAGGCGGTATGTGTGTTGGAGAGCGGTTCTGCTCGGATCCGCGTCCCGAAAGCTGTACTCCGTCGAGTCCTCCGTCGTCCCCGCTCCCTCGACATCGCCAATCTCCGTGAAGGTGCCGTTGCCGGTTTTCCGCTCGACCAGGAACCGGTCGTTGTTGGTCTCA
>CAZMDV010000164.1:0-6279 GCA_964564875.1 uncultured Salinivenus sp. | reverse complement strand
ACGTCGTGGAGGGGCGTGGTCTGGAGGGACGTCGCCTGATCGGTCATCGGACGGGAGAGATTGTGACGAGGCAGCGAGGGAAGGGGCAGGCGCAGCGATCAATGTAGGCGGATTTTCCAAGATACCCGAGGCCAACAGCTTAATCAACGAAAGGGAAGTGATTTTGCCCCATTAGGGCCGCCACGCCTCGTAGTCGGCGTCCGACAGCACCGCGACGGCCTCCTCGGCCTCGGCCCCGTCCTCGAACGCTAGTCGAAAGGTGCCCCCCGTCCCTTCGCGGACGGTTTGGAGCTCGATGTCCTTGATGTTGAGATTTGCCTCCAAAAGATGGCCGGTGACGTCGTGGAGCACTCCCGGTTGATCGGGGGCGCGCAGGTAAATGTCGGATAGCGGGTGCAGGAAGCCTTTGCTGTCCTGCGGGATTGCCTCGCGGGCCGCACGGGCGTCGTCGAAGAGGTCTTCGAGCGCCTCAAGGTCCTCCTCGATCAGCCGATTCCGCATCTCTCGGAAGTGGCGGCGGAGGCGACTCAGGGCGTCGTGGATCGCGCCCTCATTGCCCACCAGCACGTTTTTCCACATCTCGAAGGGCGACGCGGCGATGCGGGTCATGTCCCGAAACCCGCCCCCCGCGAGCTGCAGAGCCAGCTCTTCGTCGTCCTCGTCATCGGTGGTGGCCACGAGGTTGACCAGGGCCACCGACAAGAGCTGCGGAACGTGACTCACCGCGGCCACGAGCCGGTCGTGGCGGGCGGCGTCGAGGACCAGTGGGCGCCCGCCGCTCGCTTCCACGAGGTCCACGACCGGGGCCAGGGACTCCTCCAGGGCCTGTTCATCGGTGTCGTCAGGTAGACACAGGGCGTAGGCCGCGTTCTCGAAGAGCAACGGGTCGGCGTGATCGATGCCGCTGTGTTCGGCCCCGGCCATCGGATGTCCACCCAGGTACCTGACATGGTCCGGCAGCACGTCCTGGGCTTGTTCGAGGACGGGCTGTTTGACGGAGGCCACGTCGGTCACGAGGCAGCCTTCTGGGAGGTGGTCGGCGATGGTGTCGAGGAGACGGAGGGTGGTGGCCAGCGGCGTAGCGAGGACCACGAGGTCGGTGTCCGCTACGCTCGAGACGGGATCGGCGGCCTTGAGGTCGATTGCCCCCCGCTCCTCTGCCCGCTTCAGCACTTCCGGCCGATCGTGGCCGACAATCGTGAGGTCGGGCCGCCGCTGGGCACACGCAAGGCCTAGGGAGCCACCAACGAGACCGGTGCCGATAATGGTGAGACGATCGATCATTCGTGCGCTCTCGTGTTGCCGGAAAAGAAGACGTGAGCCACTGGGAGTCGAGTGGGGTTGCCAAAAACGGCCTCGAAGGCCACTCCATGCACGACGGTGTTGTGCCGGATGTTCGCTGGGAGGGAGGCCGCGGTCGAGAATCACGACTTCACGGCAATGACGCAAAAATCAATCGCAGAGAACGCCAACTGATCTGGATGCTGGTGGATGTGTCCTACTCCGCCGCCCCAACAGGTAGCTCCCACGTGTGCCGGGAGCCTTCTGCACCGCCAAGTGTCCATGCGGGTCTGATGGTGACCCGCCCCAGCGCAGCTTGTCTGTACACCCGCGCTCCCGCGCGCTCCCTCCCCCATGCTTTCCTGACAGTTTCGTCGATCGACCCAATACCTCCAAGGAAACCTCCGACATGCGATCGCCCCTGGAGGCCGCGCCGAGAGTGAGAGGGAGGAGACCGGCTGGGGGCAGGGGCCCGGCCTCGAGCGATGGACTGAGGAATCTGAGACGGGGTTGTCCTACGAAAAACGGTCGAAGGAAGCGCTTTTTCCAATCGGCCAATGCCACAAACGCCTTTCCTTTAACGTAGGGTGGGTTGGTTTTGGGGCAAGAAGCGAGAGGTCTTTCTCGTCATCCTACCCCGGAAGACTCCGAGTTTTGAACGCACGTCTGTACTCCTCTCCACACATCCCTAACACCTCTCCCGTGATCAAGAAGGTAAACAAGCGATCGAGCGATCAGGTCAAGGTGACGTTCGTGCTACCCGAGGACCATCCGTACGGCGACGACCTCTCGGTGGTCGGTGACTTCAACGACTGGACCGCAGGAGAGCATCGCTTCGTGCGGCGCAGCAACCAGACCTACAGCACCAACGTGATGCTCACAGAGGGCGACAGCTATTCCTTCCGCTACTACAGCGAGGAGGACGGGTGGGTGAACGACGAAGACGCCGACGATTACGAACCCAGTGAGTTCGGCTCTACCAACTGCGTCGTGACCACCTAATCCCGTTGTCGCAGGACGACCGGGCCGGGTCCCGCCGGATCTCTCTGCGCTACGGCTCTCATTCGTCTCTCTTCAAACCCACACCGGCCGACCAAACAGCCGAGCCCTGGGTTCACTGGAAGGATCCAAGCGGGCATCTCCGTTTCTCAATAGGATCTCGATAGGAGAAGCGCCGCGGGCGAAACTGGCCAATCCCCTCCACCCAGGAGGTTATTCCCGGAGAGCGGCCGCGACGTCCTCGGGCGCAACCGACCGGCTGAACGTGTCTTCCCGCGTGTCGGCGAGGACGACGCACGTGCCGCGGGGCGACACGACGAAGCGCTTCGTGTCACCGTCGCCCGCTGGAAAAGTCACTTCGACCGATCCGCCGCGCGTGGCCGCCCGGTCGCGCAGGTCAGCGATGGTCTCGGCGTCGGGGGGCATATTGAGTGCTGGGACATCAGGTTGATCGGGCATGAGTCAGGCGTCAAGGGGCGAAAAATCCACGAACGGAGATGGGAACGAGTCCGCAGATGGGACCAAAATCCCATTTCAAAAGAGCGCCCCACCCTCTTCGGCAGAGGATGGGGGCGCAACTCTTGGGCGGGCTGGTGCAACACTATCCGTTGCTGCTGGGCCGACGGAGGCTCGTCACGAAGACGTAGCCGTCCGGATTGCGCACGCCGACCCGGAAATCATCGCCCGGCTCGATGCTTCGGTACACCTCCATGAACGTGTCCATGTCCGAGATTTTCTCCCCGTCCATCTTAAAGACGACCTGCCGAGGTTGCAGGCCGGAATCTCGGATCATTGGGTTCGACGGGTCGACGTCAGCGATGAGCACGCCCTGGGCCTGGTCGAAGCCGAGACGACGGGCAATCTCCGGGGTGACGTCTCGAAGCTCAAGCCCGAGCTCTTCTCGGATGTCCTCCGGCGAGGCAGGTGCCTGATCGTCGTCGCCGCTCTGATCCGTGGAGGCCGTCTCCATGCCATCGCGGGAGCCCAGTGTAACCGTAAAGGTCCGCTGTTCTCCGTCTCGGTTCACCCGCAGGGAGACCTCGTCGCCCGGCCGCATGCTTGCAATCTTGTTTCCGAGTTGCAGGTGGTTTTCGAGCGGGGTGCCGTCGATCGCTGTGATGATATCGCCGGCCTCAAGTCCGGCTTCGGCAGCGGGGGTGCCGCTCTGAACCTGTGAGACGACGGCGGAGCCCGGCGCGAGATCCTCATTTTGAATGAGCGTCTGCGAGGCTGGGCCGTAGCGAATGCCTAGGAACGCACGGCGGACCTCCCCCTCCTCGATGATCTGTGTCGCCACGCGTTCCACGGTATTGGCCGGGATGGCAAACCCGACGCCCTGGTTTCCGCCCGACCGCGACGCGATGGCCGTGTTAATGCCCACGAGCTGGCCCTGAAGGTTGACCAGGGGGCCTCCCGAGTTGCCCGGATTGATGGCCGCGTCGGTCTGGATGAAGTTGTGGACACCACCGCTCTGGCTCGAGGCTCGCGACCGTTGGGGGGCGGTCTGGAGCCGGCCGAGGGCGCTGACGATCCCGGCCGTCACGCTATTGTTGAGCTGCGGGCTCAGGGGCGAGCCAATGGCGAGCACCCACTGCCCCACGGCCAACTCCTCCGAATTGCCAAAACTGGCGGCGGTCAGGCCGGAGGCATCGATATTCAGAACGGCGAGGTCGCTGTAGGAATCGGTGCCGATAACCTCCGCATCGTACTGCGACCCGTCGAGCGTTTGCACACTCAATTGCTCGGCCCCTTCCACGACGTGATTGTTCGTGATGATGTGGCCGTCCGATCGGACAATCACCCCTGAGCCGAGGCCCTCCTGCACGTCGGGCTGGGAAGGGCCAGGCTGTCCGAAGAAACGTTCGAAGGGCGTGCCTTCGAAGGGGTTTGGCATTCGTCGTTCGACCACCTTCGCGGCCCGGATCTGGACGACGGCCGGATTGACAGATTCGGCGACGTCCGTAAATGCGGTTTCGAAGTCGCGAGGCGTACTGCCAACGGACTGTTCGACTTCAGTGGAGCCGTCGAGGTTGGCGGCCTGGCCGGGCGTACCGACAGCGTCGCCCGCGCCGAAGAGGTTGGCACCAGCCGTGGCGAACAGGATGCCGGCGATGAAGGCGCCGCCGACGACAACGGCGAGAGAAAGTTTGCCTTGCGTGCTCATAGAACAGAAGGGCAAAGGTCGTGGCAAGAGATCGCGAAGAGAGCGGGATGGCCTCTCGATTCGAGAGAGGGGCGCTTCAGGTAGAAGGATTTTCCACCAGTGCTAACGAGCGTCCCCCCGCAGTTCGTACAAGTGGTCATGGTGGAAATACAACATACGGGATACGACCGGAGAAGATGCTGGCCAACTCTCCAAATGCTGCCAATCTCTCACAAAAGATCGGCAAGAACCGCTTCGGGACCGTTCGAACCTGTTTGGCGAGACATCTACGGGCACCACCCCAAAAACACTCGGTCGCACCCCGGGGGTATTCCGTCACTTTGTTCCCAGCACTGGGTTTCCGGCGCTTCGACTTCGTGGTTCTCGCTCAAAATGGCTTCTGCATTCGCCCGGCACCGAACGCCTTCGTGTGCGGGGCTCGTTTGGATGCCATTTTGCAACTTCGCCCATTGGGTCTTGGCTGCGCATCTGTCCGCAGAACGGGTTCTCAGGCGTCGCCCGGAACGCCAGGCTCCGTCATTCGGCGAAGGTCCAAGTAGTCGTCGAGCTCGTCCTCGGTGAGAAGATCCATCTTCTTCACGACCGTCCGGACGCTCTCCCGATTGGCGGCAGCCGTCTTGGCCACCTCACTGGCCTTGTCGTAGCCGATGGCGGTATTGAGGGCCGTCGCAACCGAGGGGTTGAGCTCCAGGAGCTCGCGGCAGCGCTCCTGGTCGGCCTCAATTCCCACGACGCACTTGCTGCGGAAGGCCTCCACGCTGCGAGCCAGCAGGTCGATGCTCTGCAGCATGGCGTGGGTCATCACCGGCATCATCACGTTGAGCTCGAAGTTGCCGTGCGTGTTGGCGAGGGTGATGGTATGGTGGTTACCGGTCACCTGTGTGGCCACCATCATTACCTGCTCACTCTGCACCGGATTCACCTTGCCCGGCATGATGGACGAGCCGGGTTGAATGACCGGCAGCTTGATCTCGCCAATGCCACTGGTGGGCCCGCTGGACAAGAGGCGCAGGTCGTTGGCGATCTTCAGCAACGCCGTCGCCAGCGAATTGAGGGCGCCGTGGGCGTCTACGTACAATTCCTTGCCGGCCTGCTGCGCGAAGTGGTTGCCGGTTTCGTAGAAGGAAAGGCCGCTGGCGTCGGTGAGGTGCTGAAGGGCAGTTTCCGGGAACTCCTCGGGGCAGTTAAGGCCGGTGCCGGTCGCAGTGCCGCCGAGCGTGACCTCCGAGAGACGGGTCGAGGCCTGTTCGATGCGCCGGAGGGCGTGGTCGATCTGGGCGGCGTACCCGCCAAACTCCTGGCCGAGGCGCACCGGCGTTGCGTCCATGAGGTGCGTCCGGCCGCTCTTTAGGACGTCGTCGAACGCGTCGGCCTTCTCGGCGAGGGCGTCGTGGAGCGCCCTCAACGCCGGCAGCAGGTCATGTTCGATGCCCATCCGGGCGGCCACGTGCATGCTCGTAGGAATTGTGTCGTTCGACGACTGCGACATGTTGACGTCGTCGTTCGGATGGACGACATCGCTGCCGCGCTCGTCCCCGAGCAGTTCGCCGGCGCGGTTGGCGATCACCTCGTTGGCGTTCATGTTGGTGGAGGTGCCGCTTCCCGTCTGGAAGATGTCGAGCACAAACTCATCGTCGTGTTCGCCGTCGATAACTTCTTCCGCCGCCTCCACGATGGCCTCGGCCGCCTCGGCGTCGAGGAGGTCGAGGTCACGGTTGGCAAGGGCCGCGGCGCGCTTCACGTGGCCGAGCGCCTCGATAAAGCGGCGGGGGAAGCGGAGGTTGCTAATGGGAAAATTCTCCCTGGCCCGCTGCGTCTGGGCGCCGTAGAGGGCG
>CAZMDV010000163.1:0-6280 GCA_964564875.1 uncultured Salinivenus sp. | reverse complement strand
AAACGCTGACCGATGACCGAACACGGATGGGCCGCCCTCGCGAATTTGAACCGGAGATTGCGCTCGACGAGGCCGTCGAAGTGTTCTGGACCCAGGGCTTCGACGCCACCTCGCTGCGGGATCTCCTGGAGGCGATGGACCTCTCGAAAAGCAGCTTCTACCAGACCTTCGGGAGCAAGGGGGAGCTGTACCTGGAGTGCCTCGACCGGTATCGGGCCCGAATCGGCAACCAGATGCGCCACGACTTGAAGCAGGCGGAGTCGGGGCGGGCCTTCCTTGAGTCGGTGTTTTGGGATCTCGCTCGCGGGCTCGACGAGGCTCACGGGCGCCGTCCGTGCCTCGTGATGAACGACTCCGGCGACGTGGAGCGGCGCGAGGAGGCCGTGGCGGTGCGGATGCAGCGCGGTGCGGAGACGTTCGAGGCAATCTTTCGGGCGGCGGTCGAACGGGCCCAACGCGAGGGCGACGTGCCGCCCGAGAAGGACGCGGCGGCCCTGGCCCGCTACCTCGTGAGCAGCCGGAGCGGCCTGCTGGCCGTGCGCAAGGCCGGCGCCTCAGAAGCGGAGCTTCAGGACATCATCGAGGTGACCCTCTCGGCCCTTGACGCTTAACCTGGATTGCAGGGGCCGTTTTTTCCACATTCTGTACCGAACAGTCCTAAACGAATTTCTCAAACGAACGACACCAGATCCATGGCACAGCTTCCCTACATCGAGCCGGACGAGGCCGATCCGGTCACGAAAGAGGTCTACGACAAGGCCGAAGCCCGCTTCGAGATGGTCCTCAACATCTTCAAGATTTCCGGCAACGCCCCGGAGATCGCCGAGAAGATGTGGGAGATCTTCTTCGAGATCCTGAAGGACGGGCAGGTCGACTGGAAGACGAAAGAGCTTCTCATTCTGAAGGCCACGAAGATGGGCGATTGCCTCTACTGCGTGACCCAGCACGAGGCTGTGAGCAGCCGGCTCGGCATCTCGCGCGCGAAGCAGGCGGACATCGTGGGCGTCGAGTATCGCGACAGCGACCACTACGTCGACGCCGAGGTGGCCATCCTCGACCTGTGCTCGCACGTGGTGCTCGACCCGGAGGACATCCCCTCCGACGTCTGGGAACGGGTCCGCAAACACTACGACGACGGGCAGATCGTCGAGATTCTGACGACCATCGGGGCCTACCTTCAGGTGAGCAAGTTCGGCGACGCAATGGGCGTGGAGCTTGAGACGGCCTTCCACGGGCACGACCCGGTGCTCTTCGAGGAAGAGCCGCCCGAGTCGCCCGCCGCCCAGGAGCACTTCGAACACTTTAAGCAGCATTCTGGCGCATAGCGGTATGCTTTCGCTAGCGCTTCACGCGAGGGAGGGAATCCGGTCAACGTCACTGGCCACGAGTTGCGAGTCATGAGTTGATGAGTCATGGGTTTGTGACTCCTGTCTCGTGACTCATAACCCATGACTCATGACTCACAATTCGCCCGACCGGAGCTCCTTGACTCAAATTCGGCTCTTCCCCACTCGACGATTACCTTTCCCCGAACTCAATTGACTCGATCCACCATGCCAGCTACCGCCACCCTCGACCGCCCCCAAACCAGCGACGATCTCCACGATGTGCTCGACCGCGCCGAGGCCTATTTCGGGCACCTGCCAAACCTCGTGCGCGTGCTGGCGAGCAATCCCGCCATGTGCCGCACGGTGACCGACTTTCTGATTCAGTCGCTCGGCCCCGGCCGCCTCGACTGGGGCTTCAAAGAGCTCGTGATCCTCAAGACGCTCCGCGCCACGGGAAGCCACTACAGCTACGGTGCCCACGAGCGTCTTGCCGCCAAGCTGGGCGTGTCCACCGAAAAAATCGGGGACGTCGCCAACTCAATCTGGCAAACGAGCGACCACTTTCCCGACGGAGAACGCGCGGTCTTCGCCCTGGTCGAACAGATCGACGAGGACGCCAACGACGTCTCCGACGAACTATGGGACGAGCTTCGCGCGCACTGGGACAACGGGCAACTCCTGGAGGCCAACGCTGTCATCACGACCTTCCTCATGATCGGTCGCGTCGGCGACGCCCTCGGCGTGTCCGACCCGGTCCTATTCGAGCGTCCACTCCAGGACGTTATCGCCGAGGCCGAGGCGTAATCGCTCCCCCCTCCCACTCTCTGCCCCCGCGCTATGCCTTCCGTTGCAGAACGCATCGACATTCTTGCCCCCGCTGACGTCGTATGGAAAACGGTTCGCGACTTCGGTGCGATTGACGAGTACGTCCCGCCCATCACAAACGCCGATCTCTCCGGAGAGGGCGTGGGGGCCGAACGCACCCTCACCCTTGTGGATGGGGGGCACGTCGTCGAGCGACTGGGCGCACACGACGATGCGGCCCGCACACTCCGGTATTCGATGGTAGACGGCCCCCTTCCCGTCACGAACTACGAGGGGACGATGTCCGTCGAGGCCCGTGGCGACTCGTCGTGCGAAGTCACCTGGAGCTCCGACTTCGACGTGGCGGACGCGTCCGAGGCCGAGGTGATCTCCACGTTCGCGGAGCTTTACGCGGCCGGACTGGAGGGCCTGAAAAAGCAGCACACCGATTCGTAGAACCGGCGAAAATTGCCGGGTTCGGTGTGCACGAATCGCGGGGGGAGACGTATGAGGATGAAGTGTGTCCCCCACGCCGTTCTGTCGCCCCCCGACGATGTGGCACGGCACCCGCTCCCGTCCGAGGACCGCCCCCGTTCGGAGCGCCTGGCGCCCCGGTGAGCGTGCCGTTGCGACCGGGATGTCGGTGTTAGCAAACGCCCTTTCCCACCGCTGAGGCCGGTTTTTCTCACGGACCTCAACAAACCTGTTCCGTTCGGGACCCGCCGCGCTCTCGTGCCCTCATGCCCTGTAACGCTTGCTCCCTGTCGCCACCTAAGGATTCGTGTGCATGCTGGCATCGTCTTTGTGGCGTGATAAGTTGAAGTAGTTCGATGTCCACCGCAACGCTGCACGGAGAAACCGCCGAGGACGCCGACGGTACACGTGTAGTCCTGTCGCGTTACCTGTTTTCTCTCACACAGAACGACCCATCCCTATGGCCGAGAACGCCAACATCACCACCCTGACAGACGACAACTTTGACGAGGAAGTCCTGAACGCCGACGAGCCGGTGCTCGTGGACTTCTGGGCCACCTGGTGCGGCCCGTGCCGCCAGATTGCCCCGATCGTCGAGGAGCTGGCCGACGAGTTTGAAGGCCAGGCCAAGATCGGTAAGGTGGACGTCGACGAGAACCCGAACACCGCCCAGGAGTACGGCGTGCGCTCCATTCCGACCCTGCTGTTCTTCAAGGACGGCGAGGTGCAGGAACAGGTCGTGGGCGCCGCAGGCAAGCAACCGCTGAAGGCGAATCTGGAGGCGCTCGTCGGCCAACCAGCGTAACCCAGTTTCGAATGTCGAATGGCGAATGTCGAATGGTCCTTCCAGACTGAGGCGTTCGACATTCGTCCATTTCATTCGCACTTCGAAACTCGCAATTCGACATTGCCCCTATGCACGAAAACGGAACTTCTTCGAACGGACATCCGGACCTCGCGGCCTTTGAGGACGTCGACTTCTCGGAGGCCGAGAACCGCGAGGTGGTGATCATCGGCACCGGACCCGCCGGCTGGACCGCGGCCCTGTACACGGCCCGGGCCGATCTGGACCCGCTCATCTACATGGGCCCGGAGCCCGGCGGCCAGCTCACCACGACGACCGACGTTGAGAACTATCCGGGCTTCCCCGAAGGCCTTCTGGGACCGGAGATGATGGATCGGTTTCAGGAGCAGGCCGAGCGGTTCGGCACGGAGGCCCGCTACGGCACGGTTACGCACGTTGACTTCCGCGAGCGTCCTCACCGGCTGCTGGTGGACGCAGAGACCCCGATCTACGCCCAGACCGTCATCATCTCGACGGGCGCTTCGGCCCGGTACCTGGGGCTCGAAAACGAACAGCGCCTCCTCGGCAAGGGCGTCAGCGCCTGCGCAACGTGCGACGGGTCGTTCTTCCGCGGCGAGACGGTAGCCGTCGTGGGCGGCGGCGATAGCGCCATGGAAGAGTCCACCTTCCTCACCAAGTTTGCCGAGAAGGTCTACGTGATCCACCGCCGCGACGAGCTGCGGGCCTCGCAGATCATGCAGGAGCGGGCCTTTAACAACGATAAGATCGAGTTCATCTGGAACACGGAGGTCATCGACGTGCTGGGCGAGAACGCGGTCGAGGGCATCGAGGTAATCAACAACGAGACGGGCGAGACGGGCGTCATGGACGACGTGACGGGCTTCTTCCTCGCCATCGGCCACACGCCCAACACGGAGCCGTTCGAGGGCTGGGTCGAGATGGACGAGAATGGCTACATCCTGACTGAGGCCGACTCCACCTACACGAACGTGCCCGGTGTTTTCGCATCCGGCGACGCACAGGACCACGTGTACCGGCAGGCCGTCACGGCCGCGGGCACCGGCTGCAAGGCCGCCATGGACGCCGAGCGGTGGCTCACCGAACACGGAACCGTGGCGCCCGCTCCGTCCGAGCCCGAGCCGCAGGCGGTGGAGGCGTAGCTCTTCTGCCTCTGCATGCGCCCGCTCGCTGTCCCGCCCGTCCCATGCGCCCGAATCTGCTTCATGCGCTCGCCGGAGGCCTCCTGCTCGGGGGCCTTCTCGGTTCGGGCTGCACCCCGGACTCGACCGGGTCGCCGCCCTCAGACACGACAGCCACACCCGTGGAGCGGACGCCTCAGTCTCCCCGGGATTCATCGACCGAAACGGCGCCTGCCCCCCACTTGCAGGAGGGAGAGACTCCACCCGCGGCCGAGGAGGCCTCCCCGTCGTCACCGACCGACACCGCCCGCCCTGTCGCCCAGCGTCTCGAGGATGCGGGCGTGGCGGCTCGCGTCAAGCAGGCCCTCGTCCGCGTCGAGACGCTCCGTCGCTTCAACTTTTCCCCCTCTGTGGTCCGGGGCCACCTCGTCCTGCGGGGGGACGTTGACACCCGCGAGCAGCACCGTCGCGCCGAGCGCGTCGCGACGAACGTGAAGGGCGTGCGGGAGATCACGAACCAGGTGACGGTGCAGAGGCAGTCCCTCGCCGAAGCAGGTGACGCCGCCGAGGCCACCTATCACACCGTCGGGCGGGGCGATACCCTCACCGAGATTGCGAGCGCGTACGGCGTCTCTGTGCGGCAGCTCCGGGCCCTCAACGACTTGTCCGGGGCGCTCCAGCCCGGCGATCGTATCCGCGTGCGGTAACGATCTCATCTCTCGGTGCCGGGTGGGTTTTCAGTCCACGCGCTGGTCGATAGATTGGAGGGTGTGTTTAGCTTTGTTATTTGCCTCCCCCCTCCCCATGCATCGATTGCTGCAGACCGCCCTTTCGCTCCTCCTCGCATTCCTGCTCGCTCTGCCCGCCGCGGCCCAGCCGGAGACCGGCGGCGGCGACCGCCTCACCGGTCCCGACTACGCCCGAAGCCCCGTGACGGCCCAAAATGGCATGGCCGCCACCAGCCAGCCGCTCGCCTCCCAGATCGCGGTCGACGTGCTGAAGCAGGGCGGCAGCGCCGTCGACGCCGCCATCGCCGCCAATGCGGCGCTCGGCCTCATGGAGCCGACCGGCAACGGCCTTGGCGGCGACCTCTTCGCGATCGTCTACGACCCGGAGACGGACTCGACCTACGGCCTCAACGCCAGCGGCCGCTCCCCCCAGGGACTTTCGTACGACGAGCTTCAGCAGGAGCTCGGCGACCGCGACCAGATTCCGCTCCTCGGCCACCTGCCGGTAAGCGTCCCCGGTGCCGCCAGCGGCTGGGGCAAGCTGCACGAGCGCTTCGGCGAGGTGCCCCTGGAAGAGGACCTCGCCCCCGCCATCGAGTATGCGCGGGAGGGCTTCCCCCTCTCTCAGGTGATTGCCTACTACTGGCAGGGCAACGTCGACGCCTTCCGCGAGAACAGCGACGTGATTCCCACGGACAACTGGAAGGACACCTATCTGATCGAGGGGGAAAACGGCGAGATGCGCGCGCCGGAGGAGGGCGAGGTCTTCCGCAACCCGGACCTTGCCAATACGCTGGAGACGATCGCCCAGAACGGCACCGACGCGTTCTACGAGGGCGAGATTGCCCGGACCATCGCCGACTATGCCGAGCGCACCGGCGGCTACCTCCGGATGGAGGACCTCCGGCAGCACGAGGCCAACTGGGTCGACCCGGTGTCGGTCGACTACCGCGGCGTGGAGGTCTTTGAGTTGCCGCCCAACGGCCAGGGCATCGCTGCGCT
>CAZMDV010000162.1:0-6303 GCA_964564875.1 uncultured Salinivenus sp. | reverse complement strand
TCTTCTGGGACCGTCTCCGTCCCCTCTTCACGTCCGCCGACGAAGAACCTCGGCCTGGCCAAGAACCGTCTCGACGGGGACTTGCGGTTACAGTCTCGGTCCTTCTCTCCATTGTTTTGTGGCTGTCGCTGACGCTGGGCGAACAGCGCACGCAGACGCTTCGGCTGCCGGTCGAGGTCGTGGGAACCCCCGAGGGGAAGGCCCTCGCTGAGATGCCCCCGTCCCACGTTCAGGTCCGGATGCAGGGACGAGGCTTCAACCTCATCCGCTTCCTCTACAATCCGCCGGTTGTGGAGGTAAACGCCACCACGAACCAGGTGAAGGTCAGAGAAGAGCTTGATCTCCCGCAGGGGGCGTCGGTTCAGGTCGAAAGCGTGACCCCGACCTCGTTTAAGATGGAGCTGGATCCCCTGTCGACCCGGCAGGTGTCCGTGCAGAACCGGGTGAAAATCGACGTAGCGGACGCCTACGAACTGATCGATCCCCCCCAACTCGATCCCGATTCGGTGCAGGTGGAGGGCGCGCAGTCGATCGTTTCGGGGATGGACGCGTGGCCCACGAGCCCACGCACCATCGAAGACCTTCAGGACACCGTCGAGGTCCGGGTTCCCCTGGCGGACACCCTCCGGGGGCTCGTGGAGGTTCGCCCCGAGTCCGTCACCCTCATCGCCCGGGCCGGTCGGTTCGTCGAGGAAACGCGCGAGGTGGAGGTGGAGGTGACGGGCGTGCCGGCGGGGCAAGATCTGGTGTCACTCCAGCCCTCCTCGATTCGAATTCGGTACCGCGTGCTGTTCCGGGACCTCTTTAAGGCCCGAAAGTCGTCGGAGTTTTTCGCCACGGTGTCATACGATCAGATCCGCTCCGACACGACGGGATACGTGATGCCCCGCATCGGCGTCCCCTCGGACCTTCTCGTCCGCGATCCCGAACCCATCCCGCCCCGATTGCGCTACTACACCGTCGTTTCAGAGAACTAGACGCTGTTGGAGGGCCGGCTGATCGTTTCGTGAATTGACTCTCTCATCCATCCCATGGTGGCCCTGGCCTTGGCCGTGGCGTGCAGCGTCGCCATCGGCATGATTTTCAAGCATGCGGGGCGGCGGGAGCTAGACCGCACGGCCCTCCTGACAGTGAACTACGCCGCCGCTGTAGCACTCGCCGTCGGGCTTCTTGGGTTCGGAGGGCGGTCGGTGCAGGAGGGCCTCTCGCTCTCACGGGGCCTCGTGACCCTCGGGGTCGGGACCGGCGGCCTGCTCATCGCGGGGTTCTTTGCGCTGGCCTGGGCCACGAAGGTGGCCGGCATGTCGCTGGCGATTGGGGTGATGCGGGTGTCTGTCGTCGTGCCCTTTCTGGCCTCGTGGCTGGTGTGGGGGGAGGTGCCTTCGGTGGCACAGGGAATCGGGATGGGGCTGGCGATGGGGGCGTTTTTCCTGCTGGCCCATCGGCGGTCGGCCCCGGAGCCCGTGCCGGCCGGGGCCTCGCCCCGCCCCGAGGAGAGCCCATCAGCCTCGGCACCGCTCCCCTCGGTGGACTGGTACGCCGCCGGCGTGCTGGCGCTGACCTTCTGCCTAGGCGGGGCCGTGGACGTGTCGATGAAGGCCTTCGAAGAAGGATTCGGGGACGGAAACAGTCGAGTGCTGTTTTTGCTACTGGCGTTTGGGGTCGCGTTCCTCGTGGGGGCGGCCATCATCCTGCGGCGGGGCGTGAAGCGGGGAGAATGGCCCACCCCTCCGACGATCGCGTGGGGTGTTCTGCTCGGCGTCGTGAACTACGGCTCCCTCGAATTTCTCCTCCGGGCCCTCGAGGTGCTTCCGGGGCCGTTCGTCTTCCCGGCGAATAACATCGCCATCATGACCCTCGCGGCCCTGCTGGGCGTCACTGTGTGGAACGAACGTCTGTCCCGGGCCAATCGCATTGGCCTCGTGCTGGCCGGCATCGCCCTCCTGCTTCTCGGGCTTTGAGGGGGAGGTGGTGTGGAGAGATCCTGCCGACGCCTCAGCGCCTTTGGGAACTTCCCCACGCAACGGCATCTCACAGAAGCAAGTGTCAGAATTTTCCGCCTAGTAGACCAATGTCCTCAACCCTCCGTGCTGCCATTGGGGGAGGGCTCGTCGTCGGGCTCGTCCTGATCGCCGTGGTGCTGTGGGGTCAGGGGCCCTCGGACGCGACCGTCCGGCGGACCGTGATCACGACGATTCAGGACGAGGCGCCGGCATCCTTCCTCGTGACGGGCACGCTGGACGTGAGTGTCACGGTCCGCGTCGATTCGTCGCAGTTCCTGACCCCCTCGTGGCTCACCTATCTGCTGGAAAAGACCCAGCCGAGTGCCCTTCCCCTCGTTCAGGGCGGGTCCGAGACGCGGGTGCGGGTGCCGGGGACGGTCTCCTACGGCTTCGACGTGCAAACGCTTACGCCCTCCATGATCACGGTCCAGGAGGAGGGCCTCGTGGGTGTAGCGCTTCCGGCCCTCACCGTACACAGCGTGGAGCCCGACCTCGCGAAACTGGAGGTGGGCACCCAGACGGCGGGATGGATGCGGGTGTTGCCGTCGGATCTGCCCGAAGCGGTGCGGACCCAGGCGCTCACCGCCGTCGAAGGAGCCTTTCGGGCGCAGGCCGAGCGCCGGATCGACACGGCGACCCAACCGCGGGTGAACACTGCTCGGGCCCTGGAGGCGATGCTCCGGCCGCCCCTCAAAGCGGCCGGGGTCGACACTCCTCGGTTCCGGATTCGGGTGGGGGAGAAGCTGGTTCTGGAGCCGGAGGGGTGACGGAAGGAGCGAAGGGCAAGAGGTGAGCGGGAAGGAGGGCGCTTTCGGGAGACGTCACACAGCCTCTTCAACTTTCAGTCTAAATTGAAACCGCGCCCCTGGTGCCGTGTACGTTCATCGGACCCTGGCTCAGTGTCGGGGCCGGAGCGACAGGGGCCATCGCCCCGACCTGAATTGCAAACGATCGAACCAACGTCCAGTGGTGCGCGAATGCAGGGCTCCTCCTCGCCTCCCTACGTTGACACGCCGTACGGCATTCTGACGGAAGGGGGGCGGTGGTACCACGTCACGGAACAGGACGTGCAGAACTATGCCGGGGCGGTGCTCGATCACGTGTCGCTGGAGCAGTTGCTCCGGTGGGCCGACACGTGGATAGACTCGGCCAAGACCGTCGTGTTGTGGGGGCTCCCGCCCTTGCTGTGGGGGCTTCCGGGGGGCTGGGCCGCCGGGGCAGCGCTCACTCTCTTCGTGGTCTGGGCCCTTCTAAGTCCGGCCCTTCCGAGTCTCCTGGCGGTCCGGGTCGTGTCGGGGCTCAGCCACGTGCTCGCCCAGGCCCTCTACTACGCCGTCGCGATGAGCGCCTTCGCCGCCGCCGGGATGTACACCGCCGTCGGGGTAGGGCTGGCCGGGTTCGTCCTGCTTCGGTGGGGCGTGTTGGGGTGGGCCGCCAGGTACGTCGTTCGTCCCCTGCAACAAGCGCTGTATCCATTGCCGGTGGCCGACCAGGTGTTGCGGGGACTCATCGTCCGCGTCGCGCTTAAGCACCGCCTCTCGCTTCCCCAGGTGAACGACATCACGAAGGACATTCTCGCCAATCTGCACGACCATCCGGACACCGAGACCGACGCTTCGTAGAGCGTGGGCTGGGAGCGCCCCGCCCCCACTCTCGCCCCACACCGATTCAAGCCGCCTTCCGCATGAACCACGACACTGTTTCTCGAACCGGAGAGTCCTCTACGATCCTGTATCTCGTCCGCCACGGCGAGACCGAGCACAATCGCCGGGGCATCATGCAGGGTGGAGGCGTGGACAGTGAGCTGAACGTGTCTGGACGGGCGCAGGCTCAGGCCCTGACCCAGCGTCTCCGGTCGGTCTCCGTCGATGCCCTCTACGCCAGCACGCTGCAGCGGGCCAAGCAGACCGCCGACATTCTGGCGCGGCCCCATGAGCCGATCTCGCGGACGTATCTGCGCGATCTCAATGAGATGGACTGGGGGGTGTTTGAGGGTGAGCCTCCGTCTCCGGAGCGGAACGAGGCCATGCAAGCTATTAAGTCTGCCTGGCGGGACGGGGCCTATGATCGGGCCGTGGAGGGGGGCGAGTCGATTCGGGACGTGCAGGAGCGCGCCCAGCGAGCGATCCGGCACATTCTCGCGCGGGAGGCCGGGCGGACGGCCCTCGTGGTGACCCACGGCCGCTACCTTCGAGTGCTCCTTGCAACTCTCCTCGACGACTATGGACTCGAGCACATGCAGGAGCTCGGGCACTCCAATACCTGTGTGAACCGCGTGGTCTGCGAGGAGGGACGCACCCGGGCCGATCTCCTGAACTGTACGGCCCACCTGCCGTCCGACGACGGGGTTGTCTCTCCCTGATCGTCCAACTGCTTTCTGAATGAGGGCAGATCCGTCCGTTCCCGTCCGCTTGTCTCTCTCGCACTGTTCAAAGCCTGTATCTCGCTCTCCTAATATGCTCGCCCTCAATCCCGCTGTCATTCGAGACATCGACGCCGCCGAGAGTGTGCGGGCGGCCCTGTCGGAACGAATCCGAGAGGCGGTCCGGTCGGGGGCGAGCAAGCCCTCTATCGCTCGGGTGAGTGTGCCCGTTCCGGGCTCCGTTCGGCCCATCGACTGGATCCGGGCTCAGGACCGACCGGCCGGTCAATCCTCCGAGGCGGTCTACTGGTCGGGGCGTATGCACGAAGGCTTTCGGAATACTTCCTCCCTCCGGGCGGGGCGCAACGACTCCCGGACCATCGCGGCCGTCGGGGCGGCCGACATCCTAAACTGCACGTCGGCACCGGTGGACTACGATGCCCTGGGCCAAGCCCTGGACGATCGTCTTGGGGGGACGGACCGTCCGGTCCGGTACTACGGTGGCCTCCGCTTCGACGCCGCCCAGCCGCAGGCCCCGGACCGTCCTGACCGCCGGTGGGCCCCGTTCGGCACGTATCGATTCGTGCTGCCCCGGTTCGAGCTCGTGCAGCAGGACGACACCCTGGAGCTGGCCTGCAACCTCGTGCTCCCCCGAGACGCCGATCGGAGGACAGCGATCGTGGATGCGCTCGACGCATTGGCGCTTCCGGTCCCGGAGGATCGGGCGCCACTGCCCCGGCCCTATCACCGTCAGGACGTGCCGGACCACGAGGAGTGGACCCGGGTGGTCCGCTGGGCGCTCGACGCAATTGAGGGCGATGCCCTCGACAAGGTCGTGCTGGCCCGGCGCGTGGCCCTCGCGCTCGACGCGTCGATGGATCCTCTGCTCGTCCTAAGTCATCTGGAGGCGGCGACGCCGGGCTGCTACCACTTTGCCGTGCGGCCCGCGAACGGACCCGCCTTCGTGGGGGCGTCGCCCGAGCGGCTGTTTCGGCGAGACGGGAGGCGCGTCGTGAGCGAAGCGGTAGCGGGCACGCGGCCCCGAGGAGACACCGAGGCGGAGGACGCGGCCCTCCGCGAGGAGCTCCTGCAAGACCCGAAGGAGCGCCGTGAGCACGCGTTTGTGGAGGACGCCATTCGCACGGACCTGGAGAGCGTCTGTACCTCGGTGCAAAGCCCCGATGGCACGGGCGAGCTGGCTCTGGCCCGCGGGCGACACCTCCACTCCCGGCTCACCGGCACGCTCCGCCCCGACACGGCCACGATGGGCCTGCTGGAGGTGCTGCATCCGACCCCGGCGGTGGGCGGCGTGCCGACCGACAACGCCGTGGCGGCCATCCGCGCGCAGGAGCCCTTCGACCGGGGCTGGTACGCGGGGCCGGTGGGCTGGATCGGGCGCGACGCCGCCGAGTTTGCCGTGGGCCTGCGGGCCGGGCTCGTGGAGGAGAGCCAGATCGCGCTCTTCTCGGGGGCCGGCATCGTGGAGGGGTCGACGCCGGATCGGGAGTGGGAGGAGATCGAGCAGAAAATTGGGGACTTCGCCGCCATCATGGGCGTCGTGGATTCGGAGACGGCCTCCGGGTGACTCGTGCGGGGCAATCGCGTGTTCTACGCCGTGTCGGGCGATGGCAGCTCGCCTGCATGGAATCGCCCGATCGCGCCTGGAATGCATGGGAGTCTGGGCGTGTGGGCGTCAACCGGTCTGTTCTACACCAGGCGAGGAGCCGTCTCGGAAGCAAATTGCGAATGCCATGGTGCCTCGCACCGACCTGCACCACTCTCGTGCCTGATCGCCCCTCCGTTCTCGACGCGCCGAACCGCACCTACCTGTGGACGCAGTTGCTCGTTGAAGAGCTGGTCCGGAACGGCGTCGAGACATTTTTCGTCGCGCCGGGCTCCCGGTCGACGCCCCTGACCGTCGCCGCCGCCCGCCATCCG
>CAZMDV010000161.1:0-6316 GCA_964564875.1 uncultured Salinivenus sp. | reverse complement strand
GAATGCCTGAGCAGACCAAGGACTACGTGCTCAAGGTTTTTTCGGCGGCCGTAATCGGCCGAAATCCTCGGCTGTTTGGGTTTGACTTCGAAAATCCTCTGCAGGAGCATCTGACGGCATCCTCCACTCCAGTGGCTGAACCGTCGGGCGCGTCCGGGGAGGGCCATGGACCCTCCACGCCTGACCCCTTGAAGTAACGCAATCGAGCCCGGAGCCCGGCCCTATCACGAGAACACGACCAATGTCCCGCCCGGAAGGATAGAGTCCTTTACTGATGATGGATTGGTGGAAGGAGAACACATCCCAGGATTCCGGCCCAGTCTCCGTCGGGGCGGTTTCGGACCCAGGAGTCGTTCGTGACGAAAATGAAGACGCGTACGGGAATTTCTCGCCACAGGGAGTACCGGAGCGCCTGTGTGTCGTTGCCGATGGGATGGGGGGACACGAGCGAGGCCAAGTGGCGAGCCAAACGGCGGTTGCGGTGGTGAAGAAGACGTTCTTTGGGGACCGGGAGAGTTCTGTTCTCGAACGCCTGCAACGCGCGTTCCATCGGGCCAATGACCGGGTGTACGAAAGCGCGGAGAATCACGAGAGGGAGGCCTCGATGGGAGCGACCACTACGGCGGTGGCACTCGTCGAGGGCGACGCCTACATTGCTCACGTGGGAGACAGCCGGGCCTACCGCTTCCGGGCGAATGAGAGTCAGCAGCTTACGCGTGACCACACGGTGGCCCGGGAAATGCAACGCCAGGGGATCCTGACTGCGGAGGAGGTCCGCACGCATCCCCGGCGCGGCACGCTGACCCGAGCCATCGGTGTGGACTCCACCGTCGAAGTAGATTTGAACGAAGCCGGGCCGTTCCAGCCCGGAGACCATCTTCTGCTCTGCACGGACGGGATTGAGGACCTTTCCGAGAAGGTGCTTCGGGAAGTGGTGCTCGACAATGCCCCACAGCGGGCCTGCGAACAGCTCGTGCAGCGGGCCAATGATCGAGGAGGACACGACAACGCCACGGCGCTGGTGGTGCACAGGGCTCGGTCTTAGAGTCCGTTTTAATTGATCTCTCGGGCACCCCGGGGAGTACGTCGTCGCTCCGCCTTCGACGAGCTCGTCGAGCTGGACGATGGCAATTCCCCGACGCCCCACGACCACTTCGAGAACGCCTCGAAGCATAATTCGATGCGCAAGCGTGCCCGGAGGAACCGACCGTCCGCACCCGGAGAATGGCAGAACTTACAGTGGCGTCGAGGCCACTTTTCACCTCCGAAATCTGCTGCTCCGGCAGGTGCATCAGCAGTTATGCGTTCCCCTTCAGGAGTCCCTCTCAGAAAAAGAAGAATGAATCCATGTTCGGGTGAGCATGATCGTTGCCTCGACACCCTCTCTTCGTTCTGCTCGCCGTGCTTGCCGGGTGCGTGGCCACATTCGGGAGCGGCGGCCCGCCCCCGCAATTCACAGCCAAACAGGGCTGGCACCGGGGAGCGGTCGAACCCGGGAATCAGGATCGGGCCTTCAGTAACTATGTCCCGGACAATCTTCCGGATGACGCGGCAGGTGTGATCGCTGAGAGCCAGGTGGAGGCGATCCTGCACAACCCCGCCTCCCGTAGAAAGCACATTCCACTCCGATTGGCTCCCGGACCGCTCCCCAGCGCCGCGTTGAAGCGTTGGGAGCTGGGTTTACGTCCCGCACGATGAGCACCACGTCTCTGTCGGGACGCTCCCGGGGTCAGGCGTTCAGGGCGCTTGGTCGACACACTCCCACTTCATCTCCGGGTCGGTCGTCTCCCCGCTCCTATCGAAGTGCACGACGCGTGATTGCGGGTCCCCACTCCTCGTCTTCGATGTCGTCCACGGGCTCGTTTGACGCGCCGAGACCCACAGGGCGACCCATCGGAATGTGGAGTTCTACTCGCTTCAGTTCGCCTATATCGTCCGGTGCATAGAGACAGATCCCCACCTGCACCGGCGGCCTTTCTCCATCCGCCCGAACGACGGGTCCACATCGGCTCAGAAAGAATGCTTAAGTGCGGTTCGGCGTAGCTTAGGCAAGCACGCCAGGTGAAGCGTGGGCACCTGGTCCGATTCTCTTCAGAACCGGAAGCCTCGCGCCACACTTTTGAAATAGATACGCCCAAAGTACCCGGCAGTGAGGTCTAAGTGAAGAGAAAGAGTGGAGGATTGCTATCTAAAAGATCCCTTTTTGAGATACGCATGTACCAGAACATGCAATCCCGGGGAGGGGGAAAGAGCAATCAAAAGCGATTTCGACAGAGGTCCTCTGCTTCCCTTTTTGACAAATCCCTGATCTGGTGAATCCCGAGTGCGCGCTCCGCACTTCAGCTCCTTTTTCATGATGCGCTCGCCCCCACGATGAAGTCTGCCTTCGATGTTCCCGGTCGACGAATCCTTCTCGGAGTCCTTCGCGTGTCGTTTCCTCCCAAAATCTCGATTCGGGAAAAGTCCGGATTCATCCTTGCGTTCCTGCCTGTGTGGATTGCCCTTGCCGGGTGCATTGCACTTGCACGTCCAGCCGAGGCCCAGGACAAGCGAGCCGAAAACACGTTTTACTTTCGGGCCGGAGCGAGTATTTCGGACTACGCTGGCGACTCCAACGGAGAGCCGGGAGTCGATAACATCACTGGTATGGGCGATTTTTTGTTCGACACCTCAAAGTTTAACGAAGGGGATGTCTTTCCGTACACGCTGTCTGGTGAGTTGGGATACCGCACTTCGCCGGCCGTCGACGTCGGTCTCAGCTACCGGTTCGGACAATACCCCTTCGTCCATGGGGAGCCCTTCACGACTCGGGAGGCCTCACCCGGAAAGGGGGGCGACCTTGGAACGGGGCGTCACACGATTCAGGTGCTGGGCCGGTACACATTTAAAGCCAATGACTGGACCGTTGCTCCCTATCTCGACGGGGGGGTGAGCCTGACCTTCGGCGGGCATACGACCGGTTTCGGGCCTTCGGTCGGGGTCGGATTCGATGTCCTTCTCGGCGACCATACGTCACTGTTTCTCGAGACGCGGAGTAGCATAATTGCCGATGATGATGCCATCGATGGCCTTGAGACTGCCACCCCGGTCGACGCGCTGATCGAAGCGCCAGCCCTTGGAGTCAGGTACGACATCCGCTCTCCCAAGAAGCCTCCTCGCCTCCTTGCGCTGGAATGCCCGACCGACGTTCAAGCGACCGAGTCTGCCTCCTTTGTTGCTCGCGTTAACGCGGAAGAAGCGAGCCGCCCACTGGAGGTTCAATGGTCGTTCGGCGACGGCCGGACGGCGTCGAGCCGGACGGTCTCTCATACGTTTGGTCGGCCGGGGGCGTACGACGTGACGGTGACCGCGCGCAATGACGCCGGAACGGCACGGACATCCTGCTTGGTGACTGTGGACCCCACTTCCAAGCCGGCCCTTATCGCCTCGGTCGACGCTGGGCCGAACCCGGCCCAAGAGTGCGACGCCGTACGCTTCGAGGCCAACGCCAAGGGGGACCGCCCCATCGAATACGAATGGCAGTTTGGTGACGGCGCATCCGCGTCTGGCGCTTCCGCGACCCACACCTACAGTGGCCCCGGAGAGTACGCCGCCCGTCTTGTCGCCTCCAACGAGCACGGCATGGACCGAGACTTGGTGACGGTCCGGGTCAAGCGTCCGAGCGTCTGCGCAACCGTTCGGGACTTCAGCGCCGTGTCCTTTGCGCCCGGCTCGAGCGAGCTGACCGATGAGGCGCGGCGGAAGCTTCGGGAAAACGCCGAGGTGCTTCGCAAGTGCCTGAACCTACAGGCCCGAATTGAGGGCGTTGCTGCGCCGGACGAGGCGACCCCGCAGGCGCTGTCTAAGGCCCGAGCCGAAGCGGTGGCCACGTTCTACGAGAACGAAGGCCTGTCGCCTGAATCGCTCCAGACCGTGGGGGGCGGAACCGAAGACGACGTGGTCGGCAAGAAGGGACCGGCGGAGCGTTTCCGGCAGGCTCGCACCGTCCCCGTCCGGGTTGAGGACAAGTGTTCTGAGTAAGGCTCAGCGTGCGCAAGGTATGCTCAGAGACTTTTCTAGAAGCCCCAAACGTCGGGCATCAGATCCGCTCTTCGCAGGGCCGGTGTAGCTGCTTCAGTCACGCCACTGTGTCCTGGTGCATCGGCCTTCTCCATCCCTCCTGCTTTCGGTGCTCGGGCCGGCTCGGAAGGGCACTCAGCGGCCCCGCCCTTCGGCATTTGCGCTCACAGGAGCCCCGTCGATCCGGGGTGGGAGTCAGGCCTGTGGCAGGTCCGGCCCCGCCTTCTCTGAGCTTTTCCGGCACCCCAGGACTTGTTGGGACAATCGTTGGTCTGCGTCGTCGCATTCGATTTGGCTTTGTGCCCACCCGCTCCATCCTACGCTCTCGGTGCTGGAGGTAGCGCTCGTGGTTCCACTCCCCGGGATGGCGTCATGAAGCCGTTCGAGAAGCGGGGCCGAAAGGGGAGGGGAAGCCAGACGGCCGGGAGGACCTCCATGTCAACAGCTTTCACCACTCCACGGCCTCTGACGCCACTTAGCATGCGCACATCTGGGGATCGATCGAAATGCACGTCGAATAACACATTTTTGCACGTCTTCCCCCTTCCTCATCTGGAGATGTCGTGAGCACGCGATGGATGCACCGCTCGAAGGGGTAGGGGCCTCTGCTCGAAACAAACTGTTCCGTGTAGTGGCCGATCCATCCCGTTCGATGTGCACGACGCTCCTGACCGATGGACCCGGACGATCTCATCAGCTTCAGCGATGCGGCCCGAGAAATCGGGTGCAGCCGGACGACCCTGTACAGAGCGGCAGGCGATGGGCGCCTCAATGACGTGGAGGTGGGCGGACGCCGGATGCTCATCAAAGACGAGGCGTGGGAGGATTTCGAGCCGAACCTTACGGGTGCCCGAGTGCAAAAACGATCCGACGAAGAGGGACCGGAGTGAACGAGAACGCGCCATCGCGGCTGTCGAATTGAAAGCACATTGAGCGAATGCTGATCCTTCTCCGGGAGGGGCCGTACCGGATACACTTCTGTTCGCAGCACCGCCTGGAGGAGCCGCCGCACGTGCACGTTCAGCGGGACCGCAACGAGGTCAAATTCTGGTTGGATCCCGTACGCTTGGAACGAAGTGGCGGCTTTCCCCGGCCCGAGCTCCGTGAGATCCGCCGTTCTCTCGAACCCCACGAACAAGATCTACTCGACGCCTGGAATGCCTACTCGTAAACAAGCCCCCGACACAGCCGACCGGCCCGGGGGATCTCCTCTGACGGCCCGTATTGTGGATGCGGAGATCAATGAGAACGAACTCACAGTGCATCTCGAAGACGGGCGCAGCGTCACCACGCCGGTAGAGTGGTATCTCCGTCTTGCGTTTTCCACCTCGGAAGAGCGTCAGGAATTCGAGATCACCGGACGCGGGCGTGGGCTCCATTGGCCGATGCTGGACGAAGATCTGTCCGTAAAGGGAATGCTGTCGGGCACGCCCTCGGCAGAAGGAGCGCAAAGCCTGAAGGGATGGAAAGAAGCCCTCAAGCAGCGCCGTCGTCTCCGGGCCGAAGGGGAAGAGCCGCCGCCGTGGGGAACGGGCAAATGCCGGATTCCCTACGACGCCTTTCTCGACGACAACCCAGGCGAATGATCGACGACGACCGACGAGGACAGCACGATGCGAATCAGTGTCAACCGCACACTGAATGTCGCTCACGTCCACCTCCAGGACGAGCCCGACACCCTGGAGACGAAGCGGCTCTCGGGAGACTTGTTCATGGACGTAGGGCCAGTGGGATGTCTACGGCCTAGAACTGGTCAATGCCAGTGAACACCTACGCAGAGCGAACCTTGCCGACCGAACTCAAGGTCGAAGACGAAGGAAGCGGCGAAACCACTTGCGTCTTCCTCCTTCCCCAAACCCCTGCAGAATGGGGAGAAAGACGGCCTCAAGCTGAAAACGCCTCCGAGATCGCCGTTGAACGGCGCTCAGAGGCGTTTTGTAGCTGTCGCTTGGTGCCCGAGATGGGATTCGTGGAAAACGCGACGTCCGAGAAGTCCCGAGAACTATCGGAGTGTCGGCCTCTGTAGCCGTTGAAGATAGAAATGGGATATAGCGTGTCAAGACGGATCAGGGCGTAGCAGAGAACCTATGAGGACTCCACCCTGACAGTAGCCCTGAGAGTCTGACGCAGGGGAAATGGGGGCTTAGAAACTTTCGTTTCGGCGATCTCGAGTCGGTTCAGGCCGGGTCCTCGGGTTCACTCACTCCCAGACGCCGGTGGCGGAATTTCTCAGGGGCTGTCGATCAAGAGTATTGCC
>CAZMDV010000160.1:0-6334 GCA_964564875.1 uncultured Salinivenus sp. | reverse complement strand
GCCGGTCGTAGTGCTCCTCAATTCGGGTCCCCCACCGGGCCAGGGTGAGCACTTCATCGTCGGACAGGACGAAGGCGGTTCGTTCCTCCTCGGTCGTCTCAACGGTTTTTGTGGGCTCGCCGTCCTCGTCGGCGTAGACGATTTTCTTCTCCTTGGCGCCTCGCAGCCTGCCGACGATGGGCGTCAGCGTCTCGTCGCTCAGAAGCGGCTTGTAGACCGTGTACTGGTCGGGCGTGATCGTGCCCTTCACCACCGTCTCCCCAAGGCCCCAGCCGGCGTTGATGATGGCGTTGTCCGGGAAGCCGCTCTCCGTGTCGATCGTGAACAGGACGCCCGCCTTGTCGGCCCGCACCATCTTCTGGATGCCCACCGACAGGGCCACCTGCATGTGGTCGAAGCCCTGCTCCTCCCGGTACGTGATGGCGCGGTCGGTAAAGAGAGAGGCGAAGCACTTCTTGCACGCCGCCAGCACCGCGTCGTCCCCCCGCACGTTGAGGAAGCTCTCTTGCTGCCCGGCGAAGCTGGCCTCGGGCAGGTCCTCGGCGGTGGCGCTGCTGCGGGCCGCTACGTCGATCGCCTCGGCATCGTAGTTCGCGCTCAGCGCCCGGTAGGCCTCACGAATGGCTTCGGCACTCTCCCCGGGAAACGTCCCCCCTCGGACGAGCTCCCTGATGGTCGCTCCCGTGTCGGCCAGTGACTGCTCACCGTCGGCCAGGGCCTCGAGCTGCGCCTGAATTCTCGCCTCTAAGTCGTTGGCGGCCAAATATCGCCAGTAGGTCTCGGCGGTCGTCGCAAAGCCGTCGGGCACACGGATGCCCTCCTCCTTGAGCGCGCCGATCATCTCCCCGAGGGAGGCATTTTTGCCGCCCACGACCGGCACGTCCTCGTTGGTGAGGGTGTCGAAGCGGCGAACGAACGTGTGGGTTTGGGTGCCCTCGGAGACGGGAGGCATATGTTTACGAATTAGAAGGTTCGGGTTGGACGGGTGAGTTGCCGAAAATGGGGAGGGCAGTGGGGTGTCGTACGTCTTTGACCACGGACCGCAGACAGCGGACCGCTTCGATCGCCGAGAATCCGCGGTCTGCGGTCTGCCGCGCTGGAAGCGGAGCGACCCCGTACTCCGGGGTGTCCGCCGACCTGTCGGTGAACGGCGCGAAGGCCGCATCCGGAGTCAAACCATCGCGTGATCTCCGACGAACTCCGAGAGCGGGAGGCCCCACGTCGGCACCTTGCCGCCGGTGGTGTAGTAGATCGCCTTGAATCCCATCTTCAGGGCGTGGGGGGTGTAGCCGATCTTGAGAATGCTCGTGTCGCCGCCCCACCACTCGTCGGTGTGCATGTAGAAGCCCTTGCGGCCGCCCATGTCCCCCATGCAGATGACCTCGGGCTCCAGCGATGGGATCGGGGCGTCCGGCTCGTAAGAGCCGGCCTCTTGCCCCAGCATCCGGGCGCAGATCTCGGCCTCCTTGTGGCCGAGCGACCCGAGCTTGGGCACCGTGACAGACGCTGCGTCGCCGACGGCAAAGACCTCTGGGTAGTCGGGATTGCGCATCTGGAGGTCGGTTACGACAAAGCCCTGGTCGTCCGTGACGGGAAGGTCCTTGACCACGTCGTGGGCCGTCCAGTTCGGGAAGATGATTTTCAGCTCGGCCTCGAGGCTGCTCCCATTTTCGAACTCGATGCCGCCCTCGTAAAGGCGCTCAATGCCTTTCGTGTCGGCCTCGTAGCCGTAGCCCATGTCCTGCACCATCGGCAGGAGCTCGTCGAGGATCTGCTCCCCGGCATCCTCGGCGATCACCTCGGCGGGCGTAAAGAGCGTGATCGTGCTCGCGTCGCCCCTCTCGTGCTCTCCCAGCCAGTGGGCCATCGAGAAGGCAATCTCGACGGGCGGCCCCTCGCAGGCCGCTTTGGCCTCCGGAAGCAGGGGGAGGTCGGGATGGTGCCCCTGCACGAATCGGTCGGAGCCGACGGCAATGGGACCGCCTTTGTATCCGTCCTCGTGCAGGTAGCGCCGGAGCTTTTCGCCGTAATAGGTGTCGGTAAGGGTGTGTCCGTGCTCGGCAAAGCCCTCGACCTCTTCGAACGCCAGGTTGTTGCCGAGCGCAATGATGAGGTAGTCGTAGTCCACCGACTCGGCGGCGGAGCCGGAGCGCTCGGCCGGTGTGTATTCCACCGACCGCCCGTCCACGTCAATTCCCTGCACCTCCGCCTGGATGAATCGAGTGTCGTCCCGGTCCAAGAACTTCACGAACGGCAGGTGCAGCTCTTCGGCGGGGTTGTTGTTGTGCCACACCTCCAGCGGAATGTTGGGGATAAACGTGAGGTATGGGTTGCGGTCGATACAGGTGATGTCGACCTCGTCACCGGCGAACTCGCGGACGTAGCGGGCCGTGGTGAGGCCGGCGAAGTTGCAGCCGAGGACGAGGATGTGGGGCGATGCGCTCATGGCGAGAGGGGGATCGCGTGAAGGAGAAACGGAATCGCGACTTGGGCCCGGACCCGGGTGGCCCCCTTACTCGCGGGTCGCGGCGGCCTCGGCCTGCGTGGACGACACGAGCGACTTGCGGTCCGGCTTGACCACGAAGACGGGGTTGGGGGATTGCCGCAGCACTCGCTCCGCCACGCTCCCGAGAAGCACCCGGTCGAGCCCAGTGCGGCCATGCGTGGCAATGACGGTGAGATCGATGTCGTTTTCCTCCGTGTAGTCGAGGATTTCGCTCGACGGATTCCCGGTGCGGACGTCGATCCTCACGTGCTCGTACCCAATCTTCTCCCGGGCCAGGTCGCCGAGCTGGGCCTCCGCATTCTCTACCACCTCCGGGGTTGGAAAGCTTGCCGGTTCGAACCCGTAGGCTGAGGGGTAAAGGGGTTCCTCCACCACGTGCAGCAGGTCGATCTCCGCGCCGTAGGTGAGGGCGATCTCGCGGGCGTGCTGAATTGCCACTTCGGAGGCGTCGGAGAAGTCCACGGGGGCGAGCACGCGGCGCACGGCCTGGCTCGGGGCCACGTCCGCGTCGGCCCGCACGGTGAAGGTGGGGCACGGGGCTTTGCGCACCACCTCCTCGGTGACGCTGCCGAACAGCATCCGATCGACCCCGCGCCGGCCGTGGGTCCCCATCACAACCAGGTCGATTTCTTCGTCCTCGGCGTAGACGACAATCTGTTCGGCCGGCTCCGCCGACTCCACCTGTTCTTGCGTGATAGGCAGGGCCTCCAGGTTCGGCCAGTTCATTCCCGAGACGGACCCCGACGGCCGTCGGAGCCACTCCGTGAGCAGATCGAGAGAAAGCGGAAATTTCTCTTTTTGTTCTTCGTAGTCGTGCCGATGCCGGCCCGTCACGTTCAGGAGGTGAAGCTCGGCGTCGTGCCAGTCGGCGAGATAGGCTGCCTGTGGGAAGGCCTGCTTCGCGCCCTCGGAGAAATCGGTCGGGAACAGTACACCGCGGATGGAGAGCATAGCGGATGAGGCGATGTTGTTAAGGATGTACGGGAAGGACGGAACTCGAAGACCTGTGCCCTGCTCGGTCGTGGGGCCATCGTCGAATCCGAGCTCCGGGCGCGGCCTTCTTTGGAGCATATGTTAACATGCCGACGCAAGAGCCGCTCTGCTGTGGGACTTTCTCCGGCATCGGTGTAATGGATTCCCGATGTGTGGGAGGGGGACGCAGTGCAATGAGGGGGGCGCGGGATCCCCCTCCAGCGACGCGGATACAGTAGCAATGCGCCCCAGCTCTCCCCGCATCTAAACCCGTACCCATGGTCCGCTTCCGCTCCCTTTGTATCGCCCTGCTTGCGCTCCTACTCGCAGTCCCCGCCTCCGGCCAGGACGCCGTCCCCACGACCGTCGTGGTGCGGGCCGTCTCCAACGACGCGAAGCTGATTCAGGACCCGGTGGGCGGCGCCCACATTACGATTGAAGACGCCGAAACCGGCGCGGTGCTGGCCGAGGGGCGCCAGACCGGCGACTCTGGTAGCACCGAGGAGATCATGCGGCAGCCCCACGAGCGGGGCGCCACGATCTACGACGTGCCCGGGGCCGCCAAGTACGAGACCACCCTTGAGCTGGCCGAGCCGACCCGTGTCCGCATCACTGCCGAGGGCCCGCTCGATTACCCACAGGCCATGCAGACGGCCTCTAAGACCGTGGTCTTGGTGCCCGGCCAGGACGTAACGGGCGACGGCATCACGCTTACCCTGCACGGCTTCATCGTGGAGGTTCTCTCCCCCACCGCGGCGGACGTCACTGTGGGGGAGACGGTGTCCATCCGAGCCCGCGTCCGCATGATGTGCGGCTGCCCCACCGAGCCGGGGGGGCTCTGGGACGCGGATCGCTACACGATCATAGCCCAGCTGCTGCGCGACGGAACGGTCGTGGCCGAGACCCCGCTTTCCTTCACAGGCACGACCAACGAGTACGACGGCACCGTCTCGGTGCCCGAGAAGGGCGCCACCCAGATTCGCGTGACGGCCCGCGACGCCGAGCGCGTGAACTTCGGAACGGCGACGGCGTCGCTGGCTGGTGAATGACCTGCATTGTCCGCCTTGTCTCTGCTCTGTGCCCCATCTCTCCCCCTCTCCCTCCCGTTCCATTGCAATCGCACCTGGCGACGGCGACTCGGCGACGGCGGTCCATTCGCACCGTTCTAGACGGGCTGAATTTCGGTGCCCCCATGCTCTCATTTCCCCTCAATGAATTGTCATAACGCTTTGCACCATGCCCAAGCCTGCCAGCTTCTGGAACGACCGCTTCGACACCGCGGACTTCGTCTATGGCGCTAAACCAAATGCCTTCGTCCGCGCCGCCGCCGACGCCTGGCTTTCGGACGCGCAGGACGTGCTGGCCCTCGGGGCGGGTGAGGGGCGTAACGCCGTTTTTCTGGCGAAGAAGGGACACACCGTCACGGCAGTCGACTACGCCGCGGAGGGACTCCGGAAAACCCAACGTCTCGCCGACGGCGCGGGCGTGTCCGTCGACACGATCCAAGCTGACGTGCGCGAGTGGAGGCCAGACCGTACCTGGGAAGCGGTGGTCGTGACCTTTCTGCATCTTCCTTCCGAGGATCGAAACCGGGTGTACGAATTAATCCAGTCCATCCTTACCCCCGGGGGATCTCTCGTTGCCGAATGGTTTCGGCCCGAGCAGCGGACGGAGGACTACACCAGCGGCGGTCCGCCGGACCCCGAGATGATGGTTACGCCCAGCGAACTGGGCGCGCACTTTGCCGACGAAGGCATCGAGCATCTGGAGGTCGCCCAGCCAATACTGGAGGAAGGCATGCACCAGGGGCCGGCAGCCACTGTCCGGTTCGTGTGGCGTCGTCCCCTTCTTTAGTGCGACGAAGACAGACCTTGCCAACCGATTCCGTGTGGGTCCGTTACCGATTCAACCAGCGATACACGATCTCGGGTGGGCAAAAGCCAGTAAAGGCGCTCTGGATGACGTTCACGCCCGCGAAGACCGTTAGCAGGTACCACCACGGGCTCACGAAGAAGCCGAGGCCGAGACCGGTGAGAGACACAATCCCGGCCATGACGCGCACAAGCTTTTCCTGCGTAGAGGGAACGCGGCACACGCCGGACGTAGATTCATCAGTGGATTCGGTCGAGGGGGATGCAGTAGCGGCCATATCGATTGGAGGATTTATGGAGGATTAGGAGTAAGCATACACGGGCCGTCAGACCGCCCGGCCTACGTCCATCTGGAAGGCGCGCACGGGCCGCTCCAGGTCGCGGCGATCGTTCAGGTCAGCGACGGCATCCAGAAGCACGTCCGCCTGCGCGTCTGCGAGGAAGGCCCATGTGAGCGTTGAGTCGGTGGGCGGCGTGCCGCCCCCGAACCAGGCGGGCGAGGCCCCCGCGGCCGACGACTGATGATAGCCTTCGATGTCGAGTTCGCTGAAGACCTCGATCTCCCGCTCACGCAACAGGGTGTGCAGGTCGTCGCGATAGGCGTCGAGGCTCATGATGGCAACGAGTTTCATGGTCCTGGGGAATCCGTTGAGAGATCGCGAGAAGGGGCCGGGCTATGCAGTCTCGTCGTCGGCCGTGACCGAATGATCGGCCAGGCGCCGCTCGATCATATAGTAGACGAGCGGCACGATTAGGAGCGTGAGCGCCGTGGAGGCGATGGCGCCCCCGATCAGCGAGATGGCCAGGCCCTGGAAGATGGGGTCGAACAGGATGACCGTCGCCCCAATGACCACCGTTCCGGCCGTCAGCAGAATTGGGCGCGTCCGGACGGCCCCGGCCTCAATGACGGCCTGCCGCAGCGAGGCCCCTTGATCGAGGCTGATGTTCACGAAGTCGATCAGTAAGACCCCGTTGCGCACCATGA